>NZ_PDJV01000030.1 GCF_004116465.1 Arcobacter sp. F2176 | reverse complement strand
TTTTTTTTATATTAATATTTATTATCACAAATATCTTTAGTCTAAATTTAGAAAAGCCCAAAATATATAAAAATCAAGAAATAAATAACTGGATTATGAGTGAAAAACTAGATGGAATAAGAGCCTATTGGGATGGAAAATCTTTATATACAAAAAATGGTAATAAAATATTTGCACCAACTTCTTTTACCAATAATTTTCCACCCTTTGAACTTGATGGTGAACTTTGGAGCAAGAGAGATGATTTTGAAAATATTCAAAGTATAGTTTTAGATAAAGTTCCAAGTTCAAAATGGAGTGAAATAACATACAATATTTTTGAAGCCCCAAATGCCAAAGGTAATTTTTATAAGCGATTAAAAAAAATTAAAGATTGGTTTGATAAAAATCCAAATATAAAAGTAAATATAATCAAACAAATACAATGCAAAAATAAAAAAGAGTTAGATGATTTTTTAGAAAAAATTGTTTTATTAAAAGGTGAAGGGGTAATAATAAAAAATCCAAACCTTGAATATGTAAACAAAAGAAGTAAAAATTCTCTAAAAGTAAAAAAGTTTTATGATGAAGAGGGAATTGTTCAAAGAATAAATTATAATAATGAAAAAATGAAAAGTTTAGAAATAAAACTAAATAATGGAATATTTTTTAATCTTGGAAATGGTTTTAGTGATAAACAAAGACTAAATCCACCAAAAATAGGAGAACAAATTACATTTAAATATTACGATTTAACAAAAAATGGTAAACCAAAATTTGCTTCATTTTTAAGAGTTAGGAAGCAGGAATAATTATATTTTTAACTTCTTTTATTGAGTCACAAACAAAATTTGCTAAGCTACTTGATTCATCAAATTCATGTCCAGATTTTACTTGAATAGTGTTTTTAATACCAGCATTCTTTGCACATAAAATATCAGAATTTTTATCCCCAATTAACCAAGAGTTTTCTAAATCAATTTTATGATTTTTTAGAATATTATCTATCATTCCAGTTTTTGGTTTTCTACAATTGCACTCTTGAGTTGGGGCATGGGGACAAAGTTCTACTTGAGAGATAGTTATACCATTTTTTACAAACTCTTTTATCATCCATGAAGTTAAACTATTAAAATCTTCTTGTGTATAATATCCTCTTCCAATACCCGATTGATTAGTTATTATAAAAAGTTTATAATCATTATCTTGTAGATATTTTAAAGTATCAAAAACACCAGTTATAAACTCAAAATCTTCAGCTTTGTATAAATAGTTTTTTTCAATGTTAATAACACCATCTCTATCTAAAAAAATTGCTTTTTGCATTATATTCCTATTATAAATCATAAATAGAAGAAGAAAGACCAGAAGCTATTATTTTTTCGCAAACACTTCCACTGTTTTCATCATTTAAAATTACATTTAATTTTTTATTTTCAATATTTACAGATACACAAGAAGTATCATCATCTTCATAAGTAGCAGTTGTACCATCTATTTCCCAAGTATTAGGGTTCAAAGTTAAAGCATCTTCAAAATTGTCAAGTTTGTCATTTACCATATAGTATGCCCTAACTGAGGATACTATTGTTGATATGTCTTTTTGAACAATTGCAGCCTCAGCATTATCTTTTGTATTTAAAAGTTTGGGAACGGCTACAGTTGAGATTATTCCTATTATAACTATTGCAAAAATTAGTTCAAGCAATGAAAAAGCTTTTGTGTTTACCATTTTCTACCTTTTAAATAATAAAATAAATTATATCATTAAATTTTTTAATTGTTTTTTAATTACTCTTTAATTATTCTTAAATGATAAATATTTAGAAATAGCATCTTTTACTTCCTTAACTTTTTCTTCATCACCTTGTAATCTATCAAAATATTTTTCTATTGGTTCATCTTTTTCAATCAATGATATTTTTGAAAAAATTTCCAAAAATACATAAAATGGAACATCATCACCTCTTTTTAAAAAATGAATTGCCCGTTGAAGAGTTACAAAAGGGTTTAAGTTTACTCTTGTCAAACCATTTTTTTTTGTAAGTACATAGTTAACAAAATCTTCTCTTACATCAGCATTATTGACTGTTATTTCAAAGTTTTTAGTATCTAAAACACACTTAAAGCCTATTTTTGTCGAATGAAAATCAAATATATCTACAATAAATTTTAAATCTTTATCTAAAAATCTTTCCCTGTATACTATTTGAACTAAATCAGTATCATAAAGATAAGTGTTTGAGTTGTTTTCATATAAAAAATATTTCCTATCTAAATTAGAACATACTCTTTTTAGTTTTTCTTTTGTAAATAAAAATATATCAATATCTCTAAAACTATCAGCTTTTATACATGACCCTGCTAAATAGAATTCGACATATTCATCTTCAAAGGAGTCGATTTTTACATTTTTAAAAAAATTTTGTAATTTGTTAACTACATTTTCTAATCTATAATCAAATTTTATTGCCAAATCATATGGTATAAAATCATAATCGTTAAAAAAATCATATTTCATTTTAACTCCTTTATAACTTATTATATATTATTTAACCACAAAATTTGGATTCAATAAATCCTTTTTATTGTAAATTAGTGGTTTTTCTACTTCAAAATTATAAGTCATTTTCCCTGCACATCTTACAATTGCATCAGCTGCTGCTGTATCCCATTCCATAGTAGGTGCAATTCTTGGATAACAATCTGCACTACCATCTGCAACTAAACATAGCTTTAATGAACTTCCCATAGAAATCATTTGTTTTTCTTTTACTGTTTCTATGTTATCAATATATGTTTGTGTTTCTTCTGACATGTGTGATTTACTTGCAACTATTATATATTTGTTATCATCTCTTTTTATAGGCAGTTTATGCATATTTTTAAAAGCACCTACTCCTTTTTTAGCACTATACATAACATCAATTACAGGAGCATAAACTACTCCTAAAACTGGTTCTTGATTATGTATCAAAGCAATATTTACAGTAAACTCTCCATTTTTTTTGACAAACTCTTTTGTTCCATCTATTGGATCAATACACCAATAATACTCCCAATCTTTTCTTTGTTCATAATCTGTTTGTTTATTCTCTTCAGACATAATTGGAATATTTGGATATAAATTTATCAAACTATTACAAATTATTTCATTTGATTTTATATCAGCCTCAGTAAGTGGAGAGTTGTCTTCTTTATACTCCACTTCAAAATCTTTTTTATAAATTTCCATTATTACTTCGCTAGCTTTTAGTGCAATATCTTTTATATCATTTAGATTTATTTTTTCTAACAAAAGGCTCTCCTAAAGAATATTTGGAATATCAATATTTGTCTCTTTTTGATTATCTGCAACTGTTTCAAAAACAACTTCAATAGGTGCTTCACCTCTATGTTCTTTATCTACAAATTTTGTTAAAGCTTTATGGAAATCAAGTCTTACTGTTCCAATTGGTCCATTTCTTTGTTTACCTATGATTACCTCAGCTTCTTCTACTGGCTTATTTGTAAAGGTTGATTTATAATCTTCACCTTTATCTTTTGCCTCTTTTTCTTTTCTAGCTTCATCTCTTTCTTTATATACATCATCCCTATAAACAAACATAATAATATCGGCATCTTGCTCAATAGAACCAGACTCTCTTAAGTCACTTAACATTGGTCTTTTGTCAGGTCTATTTTCAAGTCCCCTATTTAGCTGAGAAAGGGCAATAATTGGTATTTTCATCTCTCTTGCCAACATTTTAAGTCCCCTTGAAATATCAGAAACTTCTTGGTGTCTATCTTTATTTCCAGTTCCTTGCATAAGTTGTAAATAATCGATAATTACTAAAGAGATATTATTATCTTTATTTTGAGCTAATTTTCGCACTCTTGCTCGAAGTTGATTAATATTTACACTTCCCCCATCATCAACAAAAAGTCTTTTTTTATTTAAGTCCTCAAAAGCACCACTTAAATTTGACCATTGAGCATCATCTAAATCACCTTTTCTAAGATTTTGTAAAGGAATTGAAGTCTTAGCAGCTAACATTCTTAGCATTAATTGTTCTGCTGGCATTTCAAGTGAGAAAAAAATCACTCCTCTATTTGCTTCAACATTTTTAAGTGCCATATTTAAAACTAAAGCCGTTTTCCCCATAGCTGGCCTTGCTGCAATAATAATTAAATCCCCATCATTAAAACCTGTTGTTTTTTTATCCAATTCATAAAAACCTGTAGTTTCACCAATAAGGTGTTTTCCACCAAGTTCTTTCATTCTTTTTATATATGACAAGGTATCATCAGTGATTACATGTATATCTTTAAGTTCTGTTGAGGCTGAATCAGTAGTGATTTTATAAAGTGCATTTTGTACAGTATCAACAGCTTCTGTTGCTGCGATATCATCTTCTATTGCAACTTTTTTTATTGTAGTTGCTAAAGTTGCAAGTTCTCTTTTTACACTTGCATCTTTTATCTCTCTTGTATATGCTAAGGTATTTGTGATTGGATTTGCAGAAAGTATCTCTATTAAAATATCATCATCAACATCTTTTGAATTTACTCTTCTTCGAATAAACTCTTCATCTATTGGCATATCTTCATTATGGAGTTTTTCCATAACTGCAAAGATTTTCTGATGAGCAGGAAGATAGAAGTCTTTTGGTTTTAGAACGCCTAAAACATCTTCTATCTCATCGGGATTAAATAAAATCGAACTTAATACTGCTCGTTCTATGTTTAAACTATAAATACTATCCATTATTTCTCCAATTAAAGGATAATATTTTAGCTAAGAATAGATTATTGTTTTGTTAATTTACTCTTTTTGGTTTTCTACTTCTTTTTCAACCTCTTCTAAAAATCTTTCAAGAAGTTCTTCTGTTGGAAGTTTAGCAATGGTTTCACCTTTTTTTATAATCAAACCACTACCTTTTCCATAGGCAATTGCAACATCTGCACTTTTTGCTTCACCTAAAGCATTTACTACACATCCCATAACTGAAACATTTAGTGGAGTTCTTATATGTTTTGTTCTCTCTTCCACTTGTGCTACTGCTGTTACTAAATCAGCTTCTATTCTTCCACAAGTTGGACACGAAATAATATTTAATCCTTCTTTTGTAAGACCTGCATCTTTTAAAATTGCTCGCCCCACTTCTATTTCTTTTTCTAATTCACCAGTTATTGAAATACGCATAGTATCTCCAATACCATCAAGTAATAAACTTCCTAATGCAATTGAAGATTTTATAGTTGAATGAAATAGCGTTCCAGCTTCTGTAACTCCTAAATGAAAAGGATAATTATTCATAGGTCTTAAGTTTCTATAGGCTTGAACCGTTCTTTGAACATCACTAGCTTTTAGTGAAACTTTTATATCTGTAAATCCTAAGTCTTCTAAAAATTTGATATTATAATCAGCACTTGCTACCATGCCTTCTGGTGTTTGTCCATACTTATTTTCAAACTCTTTTTCTAGTGAGCCACAATTAACACCAATCCTTATTGGTAAGTTTCTATTTTGACAAGCTTTAACAACTTCTTTTACTCTATCTTTACTACCAATATTACCTGGATTTAATCTTATACAATCCACAGATTCTGCAGCAATAAGTGCTAATTTATAATTAAAATGAATATCAGCAACTAAAGGTAAAGAGCTTTGTTCTTTGATGCTTTTTAATGCTAATGCTGCTTCCATATCAGGAACAGCAACTCTTACTATATCTGCACCTGCAAAATGCAATAGTTTTATTTGCTCAACAGTAGCTTGTATATCTGATGTTTTTGTATATGTCATTGATTGTACAGAGATTGGTGCATCACCACCAATAGCAACATTACCAACGAATATTTTTTTTGTAGGGTATCTTTTTATCATGTCAGGATTGTAGCAAAAAAAAATAAATTTTCAAATAAATATTTCTTTTAATATTTTATATAAGTAAGGATATAATAAATACATGAATAAAAAAACTTTAACTATTTACATTGTCTTATTTTTAATAATAATTTTTACTTTTGTTTTTATCTCTTATAACTACTTAAAAAACCATGAAAAAGAGTTATTAAATAATAAATTCAATATTTTATCAACCCAAATTAATAAAAATATTAATTTTTTAATTGAAGATAAAAAAACAGCTACTTTGTCTCTTGCAATTGCAACATCAAAATTTGAAAATATAAAAAATGCATTTATAACAAAAGATATACAGAATTTAGATTTATCTACCTTTTCTAAAGAACTTGGGATTAATACAAGTTTTAAAAATATTTGGTTTATGCTTATAGATAAAAATGGAAAAAGTATTTATAGAAGTTGGACTGAACACAAAAATGATACTTTAATATTTAGAAAAGGCATTAAAGATCTACTAAAAAATCCAAAAATTACAACTACAATTAGTGTTGGTCGGTATGATATGACTTTCCATTCAATAATACCAATATATGATAAAAAAGAGTTTCTTGGAATATTTGAAGTCATTACACACTTCAATTCTATTGCAAAAGATATTAATAAATCTGATACACATAGTCTTATCTTGGCAGATAAAAAGTATTTTGATTCTTTAAAATACCCTTTTACTAATAACTTTTTGGGTGAATATTATATTTCAAATTTAGGTGCAAAAGATTATTTAATAAACTTAATAAAAAAAATAGGAATAGAAAAAGTACTAAAAACAAATAACTACATAATAGTTGACAACAAATTTATAGGTACTTATAAAATAAAAGATTTGCAGAAAGAGACTATTGGCTATATTATTTTTTCAAAAGACCTAAAAGATATAGATATGTCTAATATAAGCAAATTTAAAACTAACTTTATAACTAATGCTATTTCTTTACTTGTTTTTTTAACTTTTGTTTTAAGTTTGATTTTCTATTATATTTTTTCAAGAAAAGTTATTATAGAAAAGAAAAAAGCACAACAAATACTTGATTCACAACAAAATATTATTATTTTAACTGATGGAGAAATTTTAAACAATGCAAATAAACAATTTCTAAACTTCTTTAATCAGTACACATCTATTGAAGAATTTAAATTAGAGCATAGATGTATATGTG
Organism: Arcobacter sp. F2176; assembly: GCF_004116465.1. Lineage (NCBI taxonomy): Bacteria > Pseudomonadati > Campylobacterota > Epsilonproteobacteria > Campylobacterales > Arcobacteraceae > Arcobacter > Arcobacter sp. F2176. The sequence goes on along the minus strand of NZ_PDJV01000030.1, from coordinate 9,539 downwards.
AAATGTTTATAGACCTTAATGACGAAAATTATGTAGTAGATAAAGACTATAATGGTAAAAATTGGGCACAATTTATTTTAGAAAATCCAAAAAGAAATTTAAAAGCTGCCATGAAAAAAGATGGAGAAATTAAGCACTTTTTATTAAATGTAAGTCTAAATTTGTTTAGTGGAGAAAAAATACCTTATATTGTTGTTACACTAACAGATATTACTTTGGATATAAAACAAAAATCTGAATTAAAAATTTTAAATGATAATTTAGAAATTTTAGTTGAAGAAAAGACAAAAGAGCTAAAAAATCTAAATGAATCACTTGAAGTAAGAATAAAAGATGAGATTTTAAAAAACAAAAAGAAAGATGAAATACTTTTTCAACATAATAAAATGATAGCAATGGGAGAGATGATAAATAACATAGCTCATCAATGGAGACAGCCTCTTAGTGCAATATCCTCTTCTGCTAGTTCAATATTATTAAAAAAAGAGATGAATAGTTTAGATGATGAAAGTTTAGACTTCTTGTGTTCTCATATAGTTGAAAGTTCAAAATTTTTATCAAAAACAATAGAAGACTTTAGAATATTTTACAAAGAAGATGAAAAAGAAGAAGAGTTCTTATTAAAAGACATAATTAATCAAAATATAAAAATAGTTACAAATAAATTAGAAGATGAACATATAGAAGTTGTAAGTAATATTGATGATAAAATAAAAATATTTGCGTCTAAAGAACAATTTCAACAAGCTATTTTAAATATAATAAATAATGCTATTGAAGCTTTAGTTGAAAATAAAAAAGAACAAAGATATATTTTTATTACAACTTTTGAAAACACTTTATCAATAAAAGATAATGCAAATGGCATAAATAAAGATATTATAGAGCATATCTTTGAGCCTTACTTTACAACCAAACACAAAAGTCAAGGAAGAGGTATCGGATTATATATGACAAAAACTATTTTAGAAAAAAATATGCATTTAAAACTAGATATAGAAAATAAAGCTTTTACTTACAAAGAAAAAGAATATTTTGGTGCAAATTTTATTATAGATTTCAACAAATAAACCATTAACTTTTCTTTTAACTATTTTCGATATAATTGCCAAATATTATATAAAAGGAACCAAATGCAAGAGTTTTCTACTTTTGACATGATTATTGTTGGGATTTCAGTAGTATTAGGACTTAAAGGTCTTTTTAAAGGTTTTATAAAAGAAGTTTTCGGACTTGTGGGTATTATTGGGGGTATTTTTATAGCTTCAAGATTATCAGAAACAGTTGGAAACCTTATTAAGCCATTAATTGGAATTGATAGTAATGCTACATTATCATTAATCGGATTTGTTGTTACTTTAATTGGATTTTGGATTTTAGTTTATATTGCAGGTTCAATCTTAAGTAAAATGAGTGAAATGAGCGGACTTGGTGCACTAAATAGACTGTTTGGATTTGTTTTTGGTACAGCTAAGATATTTTTAATTATTTCAGTGATTTTTTATGCTTTATATCAAATTCAATCATTTAAAGCATCATTAGATAAAAAACTTGCAAATTCAACAGTTTTCCCTCTTTTAGTAGAAACAGGTGGATTTATAGTTAAGCTTGATACTTCTAAATTTTTACCAAGTAATGAAGAAGTAACAAAAGAAGAGCCAGTAGTTGAAACTACTAAAGAAAATAAAGATGAAACAAAAAAAGATGTAGAATCTGGAACAAATATTGATAAAGAAGAAGTAAAACCTGAAGCAACTCCTAAAAAAGAGACTTTAGGTGATAAAATTATTCAATCAACAAGTGATGCAGTACAAAAAGTAAAAGAGACTGGAACAGAGATAATAAAAGATACTCTTACAAAACCAGCAAATGAAGAGAAATAAAGGACTTATATATTGTTTGAAAATACATACATACAACAAAGAATTGAAAAAGCAAATAACTTAAGAGAACTTGGTGTAAATCCTTATGCTAATGAATCAAAAAGAAATACAACTATTGCAAAATACTTAAATGTAAACAGCGATATTTTTCAAAAAGAAGATAAAAGAGAAAAGAAAAGACACTATATAGTAAGTGGTAGAATTAAATTTTTTAGACTTATGGGAAAAGCATCTTTTCTAAAAATAGAAGATGAAAGTGGAATGTTGCAACTTTATCTTGCAAGAGATAATTTACCAGAAGGTTTTTACAACGATGTATTTAAAAAGAATATTGAAGTTGGAGATATTATTGAAGTTGGTGGATATCCTTTTGTAACAGGTCAAGGTGAATTATCACTACATGTGGATAGTGTTCAAATACTTACAAAAGCAATTTCTCCACTACCTGAAAAATACCATGGTATTCAAGATAAAGAGTCAAGATATAGACAAAGATATTTAGATTTAATTATGAATAGCGAAGTAAGAAAAACTTTTCATATAAGAAGTAAAGTTATTAGTCTTACAAGAAGATTCTTTGAATCAAAAGGTTTTTTAGAAGTTGAAACTCCTATGATGCATCCAATTGCAGGTGGGGCAAATGCTAAACCATTTACTACTCATCACAATGCATTAGGTGTTGATAGGTTTTTAAGAATTGCACCTGAGTTATATTTAAAAAGATTAATCGTGGGTGGATTTGAAGCTGTATTTGAAATAAATAGAAACTTCAGAAATGAAGGAATGGATGCAACACATAATCCAGAATTCACTTCTATAGAATTTTATTGGGCTTATAAAACACATAAAGATTTAATAGCCCTTACAAAAGAGTATTTTGAATACTTGTTTGAAAACTTAGATTTACCAACAAACTTACCATATGGTGATTTTGAAATTGATTTTAATAAATTTTCTGAAATTCCATTAATCCAATCACTTTATGAAATTGGTGGAGTTCCTCAAGATATAGTTGAAGATAAAGATAAAATTATTACATTTATGAGAGAAAATAGACTTGAAGTAAATGAAAATATGAATATTGGCCAACTTCAAGGTGAACTTTTTGATGAATATGTTGAAGAAAAATTGATTAACCCAACATTTATAACAGAATATCCAGTTGAAATTTCTCCTTTAGCAAGAAGAAATGATAAGAAACCACATTTAACAGATAGATTTGAGTTATTTATAGCTGGAAAAGAAATAGCAAATGCTTTTTCAGAGTTAAATGATCCTTTAGATCAACTGGGCCGGTTTGAAGCTCAAATGGCTGCTAAAGATTCAGGTGATGATGAAGCACATGAGATGGATGAAGACTTTGTTAACGCACTATCTTATGGAATGGCTCCTACTGCAGGAGAAGGTATAGGTATTGATAGACTTGTTATGATGTTAACAAATCAACATAGTATTAGAGATGTATTACTATTTCCAGCAATGAAACCAGTTAAACAAGAAATAGATTTACATTCAGAAGACCAACAATAAAATAATAAATCAGGAGAATTAAAAATGAGTTATATTAGTAATAATAGTTTAGAGCAAGCAGATAAAGAGATTTTTGATATTTTAGAAAATGAGTTAGACAGACAAACTACACACTTAGAGATGATTGCAAGTGAAAACTTTACAAGCCCAGCTGTAATGCAAACTATGGGTTCAGTATTTACAAACAAATATGCAGAAGGTTATCCTTATAAAAGATATTATGGAGGATGTGAATTTGCTGATAAAGCTGAACAATTAGCAATTGATAGAGCTTGTGAGATTTTTGGTTGTAAATTTGCAAATGTTCAACCACATTCAGGAAGTCAAGCAAATGGTGCTGTTTATGCAGCATTAATAAATGCTGGTGATAGAATTTTAGGTATGGATTTATCTCATGGTGGACATTTAACACACGGTTCTAAACCTTCATTTTCAGGGAAAAACTATTCTGCATTTTATTATGGTGTAGAACTTGATGGTAGAATTAATTATGACAAAGTTATGGAAATAGCAAAAATCACACAACCAAAAATTATTGTTTGTGGTGCTAGTGCATATGCAAGAGAACTTGACTTTGCTAAATTTAGAGAAATAGCTGATGCAGTTGGTGCAATTTTATTTGCAGATATTGCTCATATTGCTGGTTTAGTTGCTGCTGGTGAACATCCATCACCTTTTCCTCATGCACATGTTGTAACAACAACTACACATAAAACATTAAGAGGACCAAGAGGTGGACTTATTTTGACAGATGATGAAGAGATTTCTAAAAAAATTAATTCTGCAATTTTCCCAGGTATTCAAGGGGGACCTTTAGTTCATGTTATTGCTGCAAAAGCTGTTGCATTTAAAGAAATACTTGATCCTTCTTGGAAAGATTATGCAAAACAAGTTAAAGCAAATATAAAAGTTTTAGCTGATGTATTAATGAAAAGAGGATATGATTTAGTAAGTGATGGAACAGATAACCATCTAGTTTTAGTATCATTTTTAAATAAACCATTTAGTGGTAAAGATGCAGATGCTGCTTTAGGAAATGCAGGGATTACTGTAAATAAAAATACAGTTCCAGGAGAAACTAGAAGTCCTTTTGTTACAAGTGGTGTTAGAATAGGAAGTCCAGCACTTACAAGTAGAGGTATGAAAGAAAAAGAGTTTGAAATTATTGCAAATAAAATTTGTGATGTTTTAGATGATATTGAGAATACCCAATTACAAGCAAAAATTAAAAAAGAGTTAGAAGAATTAGCTAAAAATTTCGTTATTTATACTAGTTCTACATATTAATAAATAATAATAAAGGCTTATTATGGAAATAAAAGGCGAAGATTTTATAAAAAATGTTCAAATAAAAAGGGAACAAACAGAATTAGAGGAGAGATTGATGGAACTAGAGTCACAAGCTAAAAACATAAATTCTTCTTCGAAGAACCCATATGAACAAAATAATCCTTATGCAAGTAATGATAATTTTACTTATGAAGAAGAAGTTAATAAAACAGAATCTGAGTTAGATGATATTTTATTGGGAGCTAATAATTCTTCACAAAATAAAGACAATAAAAAGAAATATATTGTCTTAGGATTAGTTTTAGCAGTTTTATTTTTGATAACGATTATAATCTTTCGTCTTTTAGATAACCAAACTAAAGTAGAAGATGATTCATTAACAAAAAAAGAGACAATTGAACAAGACAAACCTTTAAATGACAATATTGAACAACAGTATCAAAAAATAGTAAATGAAAAATTAAAAAGCATTGAAGATTTAAATAACAAAACTGAAAAGCAAAATAAAGATATAACAGAAGCAATGGATCTTAATAATATCCAAAAAGAAGAGAAAAAAATCTCTTTACCAGAGCCTTCGCAAAACGATATTGAAAAAGCAAAAGAGTTAAAAAAAGATATCTTCAATGTAGAATCAAAAACGGTAGAAAAAGAAATAGAAAAACCAAAACCAATTGTTAAAAAGCCAGTTGTTAAAAAAGTAGTGGCTAAACCTACTCCTAAACCAGTTGTTAAAACTACAAAGAAAATTTTAACAAATGAACCAAATGGTACTTTTATTCAAGTAGGAGCATTTTCGAGAAATATAGATAAAAAATATATGGATAATCTTAGAACTAGTAATCTTAAATATGTATTTTATAAAGTAAATGTAAAAGGTACGACTTTTACAAAAGTATTAGTAGGCCCATATAATTCAAGAAGCGATGCAATCAATAATATGAATAGTGTTAAATCAAAACTTAAAATCGATAGCGCTTTTATCTTAAAATTTTAATGAAGGTCTAAATTTATGCAGATTTTTTCAAAAGAACTTTTTTTAGACCAATTTACACCTGTTTCAATTTATAAAAAAGTAAAGGACATTTATAAAGATGAAATTACTTTTTTATTTGAAAGTACTATCAATTCAAGTGATGGTAACTACTCTTATATTTTAGTTGGTGCAAGAGAGCGAGTATGGCATGAAAATTCAAAAACATTTTTCAAAAATGAAAAAGCTGAAATAAAAGAAGTAGATTCAAATCCACTTAAATTTTTAAAAGAGTATTACAAAAACTTTGACAAAAAGTTTTATAAACAAAAATCATTAGAGTTAGGGATTGGATTAATTGATGGGTTTATTGGAAATGTTGGTTATGATATTGGTAAAGAGTTTGAACCAGTTTTAAAACCATTTATGGATCCATTGATTGATGAATTAAATATTCCAGATTTGGACTTAATACGACCAAAAATTATTTTAGGGTTTTCGCATAAAACTTCTAAACTTGTAATTGTTACAAGTTGTGAAAAATATAAAAATGATTTAGAAATTATTGAAAAAAATCTATTTACTCCTTATGAATTCTTACCATTAAAAAAAGCTGAACTTTTGGATGAGGGGAAATTCAACTATACAAAAGAACAATTTTTTGAAATGGTATCAAAATCAAAAGAGATGATAAGAAGTGGTGATGTTTTTCAAATACTTATGTCAAATAGATTTACTCAAAAAGCTATTGTTGACCACTTAAGTTTTTATAGGGCATTAAGAAGTAAAAATCCTAGCCCTTATCTTTTTTTACTTGAATTTGAAAATTTTTCTATTGCAGGAAGTTCTCCTGAAGTTATGATTAGACTTCTTGATGGGCATATACTTTTAAGACCAATTGCGGGTACTAGAAAAAGAGGTAAAACCATAGACAAAGATTTGGAAATGGAGAATGAACTTCTTTCTGATATAAAAGAGAGAGCGGAACATATTATGCTAATCGACCTTGGAAGAAATGATGTGGGGAGATGTGCAAAACCTGGAACTGTAAAAGTAACTGATTTGATGAGAGTAGAAAGATATTCTCATGTAATGCACATGGTAACTGATGTGGAAGCAGTTATTGATGATAAATATGACATGTTTGACCTTTTTGCAGCTACTTTTACAGCAGGAACAATGACAGGAGCTCCAAAAATAAGAGCAATGGAATTAATTGCGCAATATGAAGGAATTAAAAGAAACTTCTATTCTGGAAGTATTGCTTATTTTGGTTTTGATGGAAATATGGATAGTGCAATTACTATTAGAAGTACAATGCTTACAAAAGATAAAGTAATATTCCAAGCAGGAGCAGGAGTAGTTGCAGATTCAGTTCCAGAATTAGAGTATTTAGAAGTTCAGAATAAACTTGCTGCTAATATTGCAACACTAAAAGACTTATCTTAAAATATTAAAAGATTTATCTTAATTAATATTGGATATGATGTTATTTTAAAATAACTACCAATATTAAAAGGATAAATTTTGCTACTTGGCGTAAACATAGATCATATTGCTGTATTAAGAGAAGCCAGAAAAATAAATGACCCAAACCCACTTGATGCCCTAGGAATTTGTAAATTAGCAGGGGCTGAACAAATCACAATCCATTTAAGAGAAGATAGACGACATATTCATGATAATGATGCAAAAAATATTATTAAATTATCAACTCTTCCAGTTAATTTAGAGTGTTCAATTAATGAAAAAATCATAGATATTGCATGTAAATTTAAACCTTCTCGTGTAACACTTGTTCCTGAAAATAGACAAGAGGTTACAACTGAAGGTGGTTTAGATTTAAAATCAAACTTTGAAAAAATAAAAAATGCTGTTAATAAACTTCATGAAAATGAGATTGAAGTTTCACTTTTTATAGATCCTACAAAAGATATGATAGAGTTATCGCAACAACTACAAGTTGAATGGTGTGAGCTTCATACTGGAACTTTTGCAAATGTATATGCAATGTTACATGGGAACTTACATAATACACACCATAGTATCAAAGAGTTAGAATTGCCAAGGGAAGATTTAAAAAAACTACTAACAAAAGCAAGAAAAGAGATTAAAAAAGCTTCAATATTTGCCAAAGAGTTAAATTTGAAAGTTGCTGCGGGACATGGTCTTAATTATCAAAATGTAACGATGATTTCAAGAATAAAACAAATAAGTGAATTAAATATTGGACAAAGCATAATAGCAAGATCAGTTTTTACTGGCTTAAAAGATGCAATTATTGAGATGAAAAATCTTATCAAGGATTAAGAAGTATGACAAAAGTAACTAACGCAGAAATTGGTAAAAAAAAAGTTGCAATATCAATTGGAGACCTAAATGGTATTGGACTACAAATTGCTTTAGAAGCACATGAAAAAATAAAAAAATACTGTTCTCCAGTTTATTGTATAAATAGGGATATATTAAAAGATGGTGCTAAGCTATTAAATCTTGACATTCCAAAAGACTTCGAACTTGAAAAAGTAAAAGGAAAATTTGTAATTAGACCAGGAATCGTAGCAAAAGATGCAGGTGCTTATTCATTTGATTCTTTTACAACAGCAATTAAACTAGCTTCAAAGAAAAAAGTTGATGCAATAGTAACCTTACCTATAAATAAAGAGTCTTGGAATAGAGCAAAAATTCACTACAAAGGTCATACTGAAGTTCTAAGGGACTATTTTGGTAAAGATGCAATTATGATGCTTGGATGTTCTAAATTATTTGTAGCTTTGTATACAGAACATATTGCACTTAGAAAAGTAGCAAAAAAAATAGAAGAAGAAAAAATCACTAAATTTTTATTAGATTTTTATGCGAATGTAAAGCAAGACAATATCGCAGTACTAGGCCTTAATCCACATGCAAGTGATAATGGGGTTTTAGGTGATGAAGAAGTTGAGATTATAAAAGCTATAAAAAAAGCAAATAAAGAAATAGGAAAAAATATCTTTAAAGGTCCATTAGTACCTGATACTGCATTTTCTCCAATGAACAGAAAATATTACCAATACTATGTTTGTATGTATCATGACCAAGGATTAATTCCTTTAAAATCTTTATACTTTGAACAAAGTATAAATGTAAGTTTAAATATTCCAATTATTAGAACCTCTGTAGATCATGGAACTGCATTTGACATAGCTTATAAGAACTCTAAAGTATCTTTAAAAAGTTATATAAATGCAGTAAAAGAAGCTATTAATTTAAGTAACTAATCACATGAGAATTTTAGATGCTTGTTATGAGTTAGAATTTAATAAAATAAATTTTCAAGAAAGAAAAGAAAAAATAACGCATCCTAAAACTATTGTATGTGGCCCACCAAAAACTGGAAAAAGTTATCTGATTTATGACTATTTGTCAAACTTTAATAGCCAAGAGTATTTATATATAAATCTAAATGATTTTAGAAACCACAAAGATGAAATTATTTTATTTTTAGATGATTTTATAAAAGAGAAAAAAATCAAAATTTTAGTTTTAGAAAACTTTGATTTTGATTTTGAGCTTCCCGAAGTACAAAGTACTTTAATCACAAGTTCAAATTACAAAGAGATAAAAGGATTCAAAACAATTTTTGTTCATGGTTTAGATTTTGAAGAATATTTATTACATGATAACAAATACCAAAATTCAATTACATCTTTCAATCATTTTTTAAAATATGGTAATTTACCTGAAATGATTGTAATTGATGAGAATAAAAGAGTAAATAGATTACAAGAAATCATTAAACTTTTTTGTAAAGACGCTACTGAAGTAGAAATTTTGAAACTACTTTCTTCATCTATTGATGAAAATAAATCAATAAATCCATT
>NZ_PDJV01000029.1 GCF_004116465.1 Arcobacter sp. F2176 | reverse complement strand
CAGTTTAGCAATTTAGCTCAAACACAAGCTCATTAAATATAATGGCTTCCTGTTAAAATCAATCTACATCTAACCGACTCTATAATAAAATTGTACTACTTACTTGAGTGATAAATTAATTATACAAGCGTTAAGAAATGACCTAAACGGTCATTTTAGTGAGTTTTACAGGGCAGAAAATAAATATCTAACTGGAAGGTAGCTTTGCCTTCATCAATTCGGCAGTCTTTTTTGCTTACTTTTTCGAGACCAAAAAGTAAGAAGAACGAAAACTTTTAAGTTTTTATGAGAAAATAGAAAACTCTATTCAACTTTATTTAATAATGCATGTTTAGTATTTAGAAAAAGGGTATCTTTATTTTCTTTAATCAATTTATAAATTAAACTACTAGGTACATCTGCATAATCATATTTTTTTAATTTATTACTTTTATTATAATCATCACCTATCTCTTTAAACTTAGCAAAATCAATATGCGTTAAAAGAATTTTATCTTTTGATAAAAAATCTATCTTCAATAACTCATATCTTCCAAAAAAAGGTTTTTTTTTAATGCCAAAGTTTAATTGAAGTATTTTTAAATAATCTAAATCGTAAAGATAAGCACTTATTTCCTGAGATTTATCACTATTAGTTTCATAAGTTTTAAAAATATATTCTCTATTATTATTTGAAATTATTACAATTGGATAATCTTTATTATCTATAATTTTCCATTTACCAATTAAATCTTTTTTAAATACTACAAACTTTTGGGGTAATGACTCATTAAACTCACATCCAATAAAAACCATAACTATAAAAAATACACTTATTATATTAACAATTTTTTTATATATCTCATTATTTAACTTTATACAAAATACTCCAAAGCATTCTCACAAAGTTTCTTATAAATCTTCCCAAAATCAACAGGATAAACTCTAGTATCACCAATAGTCGTGATAAAATTAGTATCCCCTCCCCATCTTGGAACAAGATGATAATGAACATGCTCAGCAATACCAGCACCAGCAGCTTTGCTAAGATTCATACCAATATTTATACCCTCGGCATTTAAAACCTCTTTTAACATCTTTGTAGCTTGTTTTACTCTCAAAGACATCTCAATCCATACTTCATCGTTTAAATCTTCTATATTTTCTGTGTGAAAATTTGGGATTACCATCATATGACCCGGAGTGTATGGGTATTTGTTCATAACTACATAGCAGTTTTTATCTCTAAAAACAACACCTAGTTTTTCATCATCATTTGGATTTTCATAAATGTGGCAAAAAACACACCCATCAATCTTATCTTCTGTTACATATTCAAATCGCCAAGGTGCGTATATTCTTTCCATAATAATTCCTATATGAAGTTTGGTGCGTCGTTTGCGAAAAGGATTAAATCCCCTGCTCTTGTTTTTTCTATTAAAGTCTCTTCCATCTTTGATTTATCTTTTAGGATAAACTGTTTATTCTTATCTATATTATCACTAAAAAGATGAGTATTTAATGAACCAGTTAAAATAACAAAATCGAAGTGTTTATCTATCTCTTTTGCTAAAAGGATATTTGTCTCATCTGTTGATTCAACTAAACCTGGCGTTATGATTACTTTTCTTCCTTCATACTCGCTACATAAATTTACAGCTTCAAGCATCCCCTCAAAATTTCCATTAAAACTATCATCAATGATAACTTTCCCACCAGCTTCTATTTTTTGAAGTCTGTGTTCTACTGGTTTGATTTTATTTAGAGCTATTTTGATTTGATCTATACTCATCCCTAACTCTTTTGCCATAAGAATACAAGCTGTTAGATTCACTGCGTTGAAACTTCCAAGTATTGGTGCGTAGAAATGTTCTTGTTTCCCATCAATATTTACATCAAACCAGATTCCATCTAAATTGCTTTTTGTTATATTTAAATCATTTGGGAACTTTTCTATTTTTGCATAATCTAAAATTGGTACAGATTCATGTACAAAAGCTTTTATCATTTTTGGTGATTTTAGGATTTCCATTTTTGTGTGGATAATATTATTTAAGGTTTTGAAGTACTCTATATGTTGTTCACCTACTTGTCCTAAGATCGCATAATCTTGGTGCAAGAAGTTTGATATCTCTTCTATATCACCTTGCATTCTAGCACCTGCTTCTGCTATGTATATCTCTGCATTGTCAGGTAGGTCTCTATTTACATCTAAAACAAGTCCTGCTAGGGTATTTACACTTCTTGGAGTTTTATAGGCATTGAACTTTGATTTAAGGATTTGGTATAAATAGTTTTTTATAGATGTTTTTCCATATGATGCAGTAATAGCTATGATTTTTAAGTCTTTTATACCTTGAAGTCTTTTTTTAGCTCTATGTTTAAAAGAGATAAAAAATATTCGCTCTAAAGAGAAAGAGACCAAATAAGCTATAAATAGTGGGATAAAAATACCAGCAGATTTACAATTTTCACTTACAAAACATAAAAGACTTATACTAAATGTTACAAACAGAAGTATGGCTAAGAATCTTTGAACCCTTGAAGTTAAAACCAAAGGTTTATCAAGTTTCATATTCCATAAAACTAATAGGGGCAAATATAAAGCATAAAAATAAACTAAAAAGTATAATGACGGCAATAAATAATACATCACAAAAGGCGTTACAAAATATATAATATGCCAATGCAATTTGTGATGTTTAAAAATAACTCTTTCTAACTTATAGCTATACCATTGTAAATTGGTAATCAAATACCAACCAAGTGCCATAACTAAAACTAAATGTGTAAATATATTAAAGTATTCCATTTTCTACTCTTTCACTTATATCTTTTGCATGTTCAACAAAGAAGAAGTGAGTCCCTTCATATGATTTAAATTCACTGTTTTTTATAAGTGAGGCTATTTTTTCTCCTGAGGCTAAAGAAGTTGCAGTATCACTTTCACCCCAAAAAATATATGCTTTCCCTAAAAAGTTTTTAAAATCTTCGGTAAAATCTTCATTTAGTACATTTTTAAAAGTTGCATACATATTTTCACTCATATTATCCACATCTTTACTTCTAAAAATCTTAGTAATAGCACCTAATCCCAAGGCTTTAAAAAACTTTGCCATTTTGATTTTTCTTTTTACTTTAGCTGATTTTTCTTCTACTATTCCTGCACTACTTAAAAGTATAAGATTTTTAGGGTTTAATTTTGTGGCAACTTTTCCTCCGTATGAGTGTCCCATAATTGTATCTTTTGAGGCATTGATAGTTTTTAAAAATATTTCCATGATATTTGTATAATCATCTGTTGTAAGAACATATTGTGTAGGGCTTTTTCCAAAACCTGGTAAGTCCACATAGATATGTCTAAACTGGGGCAAATAGTTTTTGAAGTTTTTACTCATGATATCTTTATTTGAACCCCAACCATGGAGAATAATAATATCTTTTTTTGAAGATTGATTTACTATTTCATATGAGATATCAAAAGTTTTATTATCGTATTGGATTGATTTTAAAGCCAAGGTTTATTTACCCTTAGCCGCTTGGATTTTATTTACATAGTCATATGAGATTTTGATTTTATCTTTTAGCCTTAGTGATTTTGATAGTTCTTTTATACTTGCATCAAAATCTTCAAACAGATAGTTTGCCATAGAACCAGGGATTGGGTTAATCTCATTTAAATATACTTCATCATCTATTACAAAAAAATCACATCTAATCATTGCATCATTAAAAGTAGTATTATAAATAGTCTCAAAAGCTTTTTTCAACTTATCTTTTAACTCATCACTAATATTAGCAACACTTACTCGCTCTGTTCTTGCAAAATCAAGGTACTTTTTATCAAAATCTAAAAAGTCAGCTTTTTGTGGCTCTTCTACTATTGAGTATTTGATTTCATTCCCTATTTTATAACCCGCAAGGTTGTACTCTTTTATATTTGGTACGAAAGTTTCTATTAAAACTGCATTATCAAACTCAAAAGCAACATCAAGGGCATAACTTAACTCTTCTTTTGATTTTACAATACTAACCCCAATTGAGCTTCCTAAAGTAACTGGTTTCACAATTACTGGAAATTGTTCTACACTTACTTCATCAAATTTTGTAAAGTATTGATAAGGTATTGTCTTAATCCCTAAAGATGAAGCATATCCTTTTGTTAAAAACTTATTGAAACTTACACTACAAGCTCCAACTCTAGGACCTATGTATCTTATATCAAAAAATTCAAATAGTGAAGCAACTATTCCATCTTCACCATCTCCACCATGAATTAAGTTTAATACAATATCAAACTCTACATTTTTTTCACCAAACATAGCTTTTTTTGAAAAGCCACCTTTTTTGATAGTTAATTTATCGCACTTTTTATATTCACCAGTACTAAAAAGTTTTGATTTTATTGTTTTAGTAGGAATATGATAAAAGTCTCTGTTCTCATCTAAAAATATATACTCTAATTCACTTTTAATAACATCTCTCATAGCAATAGCAGATACTATTGAAATCTCATGTTCATAACTACTTCCACCAAAAACTATAGCAATCTTCATTCTTATCTAACCTTTAAATCTATTTTTGTAATCTTTTAAGTGCTTCTCTTACTAAGTCACTTGTATTTGTAGCACTACAGCTTTTTAATGCTTTACTTATAACATCTTTTTTGAATCCTAATGATTCCAATGCCATAGATGCTTCCATCATATTTGTACCCATTGAATCTTCATCACTATTTCCATCAATAACAAATCCAGATAACTCAACCAAAATTCTACTAGCTCCTTTTGGACCAATGCCTGGAACTCTTTTTAACATAGAAATATCATTTGAACTTACTATTTGAGAAAAAGAACTTGGAGTAAAAGTTGAACAAATAGCAAGTGCTACTTTTGGTCCCACTCCATTTATTTTTATTACTGTATCAAAAAGTTTTTTTTCATTTACATCAATAAATCCATATAAAGACTGAGAATCTTCTCTTATTATGTATGTAGTATGTAAAAAAATATTATTATCTACAATTTTAGAACTACAATTAACAGATACGAAGACCTCATAAACTAACCCATTAACATCGATATGTAAGAGGGTTGGCTCTTTTCTTATTATTTTTCCGTTTATTCCAACTATCATTATTTTTTCAAATCTCTTTAAGTTTTTAATTGTTTATAAATAGATTTAATTATATACTATTACAACTTAAAGATTAAGGTTAATAAATGTTTGGATTTATATCGAAAAAAATAAGCAATAAGATAATATTTGCACTAATTATTTTAATGACAATTAGTAGTACTTCAGTGATTTACTTTACTACAACAGAAGTAAAAAGAGATTCTTTAAATACTACAAAAGAATACTTAGAAATGTTAAATACGGCAATGTTTCAAAGTTTAAGAAATGCAATGTCAACGGGGGATGTTGCTACTATCCAAAAAGCAGAAAAAGATGCAGCAACCATAAAAGGTGTTAAAAATTTAACTGTTGCAAAAAGTAAACCCCTAATCGAAATGTATGCACCTAATGCAAAATATACAGAAGATCCCAATATATTAAAATCTTTTGAAACTAAAAATTCTCAATTATTTGAAACAACAGATAATGGTAATCATGAAATAAGAATGATCAAACCTATGATTGCGGAACAAGATTGTATTATGTGTCATGCAAATCAACAAGTTGGTGATGTAATTGGAGTAATGGACTTAACTTTTTCACTACAAGATTCAGATAGAGAACTAGTTGATTTAGTTGTAAGTATTTCTACTACTTCACTTATACTTAGTATATTGACTATTGTATTAATTTTCTTTTTAGTTAAAAGAGCTACAAACCCAATTGAGTCTTTAAAATCAGGTTTTACAAACTTAATTGAATCAAATGATACAAATATAAGATTAAGCGTTCAATCAAAAGATGAAATTTCTGAAGTTGCTGATTTATTTAACTCATATATGGATAAAGTTAATGCAGGTCTTGCACTTGATGCCAAAGTTATTGAAGAAGCAAATGATGTTTTAGAAAAAACAGGTAATGGATTTTTTGTATATAATGTTAATTCTAAAGCTGCAAATCCTCATGTTGAAGATTTAAAAAATAAACTTAATACTATGATTAGTGGAACTAGAGCTACCCTAGAAAAAATAAATGCTACTTTAAAACACTACTCTGAATCAAAATTTGATGCACAAATTGATGATAAGGGTATTTATGGAGACTTAGGTTCACTAACTGCTGGAATAAAACTTGTAGGACATAATACTTCTGAAATCTTAGCAATGATTATGAATACGGGTGATTCATTAAATGAAAATACTCAAACATTATCAGATGCTGCAAGCAATTTATCTAAATCATCAAATAAACAAGCTGCATCTTTAGAAGAGACAGCTGCTGCATTAGAAGAAATAACTTCTAACATAAAAGGAACAAATGAAGCAGCTAGTAAAATGAAGCTATTATCTCAGGAACTTACTGCTTCTGCAAAAAATGGACAAGATTTAGCAAATCAAACTGCTAATTCAATGGAAGATATTAATAAACAAGTAAGTTCAATAAATGATGCTATTGAAATAATTGATCAAATTGCATTTCAAACAAATATTCTTTCACTTAATGCTGCTGTAGAAGCTGCAACTGCTGGGGAAGCAGGTAAAGGTTTTGCTGTTGTTGCTCAAGAAGTGCGAAACCTTGCATCAAGAAGTGCAGAAGCTGCTAAAGAGATAAAAGATATAGTTGAAGCTGCTTCGATGAAAGCAAAAGGCGGACAAGATATTTCAAATAAAATGATTGAAGGATATAATGAATTAAATCAAAATGTTACTGATACAATAGTAATGATTGATAATGTTTCAAATGCAGCAAAAGAACAAGAAGCTGGTATTAGACAAATCAATGATGCTGTTACAACTTTAGATCAAGCGACACAACAAAATGCAGGAGTAGCAGAAGATATATCTAATATGTCAAGATTGATTGCTAATATGTCAAATTCTCTTGTAACAGCTGCTTCAAGAGCTAGTTTTATTCAAGATGCGAGAGAACAAGTATGTAATGTAGACTTAGTCTATGATGCAGCAAAAGTAAAAGTAAATGTTTTAGAATTAAAAGATCAAGCTTATTCTAGATTGGGTGAAAAAACTAAATGGAGTGCAACGCCTTCAGAAGTTCTTTCTACATTTATTAGTAATTTTGAAGCAACTTATAATATTGAAGCATCTAATTCACTTGAAGAGCTTAAAACTTTAAATAGTTCATTGGCAAGAAAGATACAAGCATTAACTGATGCAAATGCAAATAATGAAGCAAATAATATTTTAAATGAGAAAGCAAAAGAAGTTGAAATAGAGTCTTTAAGAATATTTGGAACTTTAAATACTCTTAAAAAAGAAGTATGTAATAAATAGAAAGTTTGAACTTTCTATTTATTGATATTGGCAAACATTTTATCGATATCCTCTTGAGATATTTCATCATCATATTTATCACCTGAAATATGTTTCGCAGTTGGCGCTATATTAAATCTAGATCCATCTATGCCTTGAGCTTCGCAAATACAATTCACAACTCTTTCAAGTTTTTGTCTGAAGATATCTTCTTCTTGTATTGTATTCATAACTTCCATAATCAAATCACTTGATTCTTTTTCTTTTGTATATGATAAAGCTAATTCTAGTTTATCAAAAACTGATACAGCTACCTTTTCAGAACTCTTTATAACATGGTCTAATTCGACAACTACCTCTTCATAATTCATGATAAACCTTTTATTTAAAACATTAAATTTATTTAAATTAAAGTTTATCAAAGCTAAGCTTAAAAATGTTATCTACACTTAATTATTTATTAATGTATTATTTCTGAAATAACTTGTGTGGCATATGAACCTTTTGGTAAAGTAAAAGATATCTCAAACCAATTTTTATCTTCTTTATAATTTGATTCTATTTCATCTGGAAATACCCAAGCAAATCTTCTTGCTCCATCTTCAAATGTTTTTTTATCAAACTCTTTTTCAAATTCTTGAGCTAAACCTTCACTTACTTTTACTCTTTTACCTGGTAATAATCCAGTAGGAACTCTATCTTTTTTATAAAACTTTTCACTTTCAATTTCTAACTCTTCAGCTATAAATATTTTTCCAAAAGGATAATGACTCATAAGTTCACCCGGAAGCATTTTAAAAGGGTGTTCTTGAGCTTTCATTTGTTTTACTATATCTTGAGGAAGTCCAATTTTTTCGCAAATCTCTTTTGGTTCAAAAGCATCAATTAATTTAGAAATTTCAACTCTTTTTGAAAGCCAAGAGTTAAATAAAAAACTTTGATAAGCATTTAAATACATCTGTTTTAGGTTTCTTCTTTTCTCTTTTAGTGTACCCTCAACTATTTGTTGACCTTTTTCATGATTATCACCAAAGGCTCCAAATCTTTGAACACCAAAATAATTAGGAATACCATAAGTAGCAATCTTACCTAAAGCTTGTTCTATCTTTTTAGAATCCATTGGACTAACTCTTTTTAGTCTAATAAAAAACTTATTACCTTTTAAGTGACCAATTCTAATCTTATTATTATGATTAATAGTTTCTAAGAACTTTATATTTTCATGAGTAAAGCTATTTATTTTCTCTTCAAATTGTTTAGGAATAGAGATATGTTGTATGGTCATTGCATTTTTATCTTTTAATCCTGCATATCCAATGTCTCTTAATTTACACCCAATACTATCTGCAATAATTTGTAAAGCATCCCAAGTAGATAAATCTTTTTTCCTAAGTTTTACTACTATATGCTCACCCTCACCTACAAAGTCATATAAAGGTATTTCTGTAACGACGAAATCATCTTTGTTTTGTTTAAATAATACATCTATTTTTGAATGATTTAAATAGTATTGTAAATTGTGTTTGTTTAAGTTTGTGTTTTCTTCCAATATTTTCCCTTAATTAAAATGATGATTTTGACAATCACCTTTATATGTTCCATCAACTACTTTTGCAAAGATGTTTAATTTTACTTTATGCTTTTTTGCTATTTTAGAGATGATATCTCTATTTTTTGCGCAAAAAGAGAAAAGTATTTCATACTCTTCTCCTGAACATCCTATGTCTTTACTAATTTTATCAAAAAAATCAAATCCTAAGTTATTTATTTCTGATAATCTTTCAAGTTCAAAAAACAAACCATCAGAAATATCAAGAGCACAGTTAATATAAGGAGATATTTCATAAAAAAATTCAGATTTTAGTTTTGGTTTTATGAACTTAGATTTTTTAGAGACTTCTTTCCCTTGTAATAAAGATTTTAAATCTTTTTTGCAAGTTCCTAGCTCTCCTGTATAACATAAAAAATCATCTTTTTTTAAACCTTTTCTAAATATTGGTTTTTTTGTTTTTGAAATAATTGTAATAGAAATATCAAGTTTGATATTTGATATTGTATCACCACCAATTATTTTAATCCCAAATTTCTTTGCAATATTTTTAAAGCCATTTGCTAACTCTTTCAAATCATCTTTAGAGAAATCTTTAGGAATAGCTATACTTATAAGTGCATACTTAGGAATTGCATTCATAACTATTGCATCGGAGATATTTACAATCATTGCTTTTCTTGCAATATCTTTTAAACTCATCCAATCTCGTTTAAAATGCACATTTTCAAAAAAAGCATCCATACTATATACATGTGAGCCAACAACAGCTCCATCATCACCAATAATATTTTTATGAGTGTTTTTAAATTGTTTTATAAAAAAGTCTTCTTTATTCATTGGGGGATTTTATCATAAATTGACTTGATTTTTTGATAAATTATTTATGTCAAAAATTTAGAATAAAAGATTGACAAATATATTTATTCTAAATTATATTTAAAGATGAACTAAAGTTGCTCACCTTTTGTTGAAAGCTAATTTAAATAATAATTATATCAACTTTAAATTAGTCAATAAACCATTTTAAGTCAACATTCATATACTCTTCACTTAACTTTTGATTTATTCCAACTAACCATCTACTCATGTGAAAATTCCCATCTGTATCATAAAGTATAAAAAAATGATATGCAGTAGGCTGAAATTTGTATTTTGTACCATCTTCTTGAATACTAATTGCTCTAGTATTAGTCATATAAACTTTATTATCTTTTATGTAAATTTCATCTGCATCAACTACATTTTTTATTCCATTTATTTCTCTCATTACTCTAACGTTATGTCCATTATTAATAGCATCAATAAGAACTTCCAACTTTCCACTAACAACATTTCCATTTTCATCATTGTGATAAACCATTTGCCAAGCAAAACTTTGTGTGAAACCAAATAATAGTGTAAAAAACACTCCAGACTTTAATAATTTTTTTATATTCATATTATCCTCCTAAAAATTTCATATAGTATATAGATAAATTTCTAATTATTTCATAAAATTAAACTCTTAAAATGTAAAATTAATATTTTAAGAATTTAAACAATAATTAAGATAATCATTATCAATATTATGTTAATATTCTCAAATGGAAAAAAAGAAAAGTTTATTTAGTAGTATTTTTACTTGTTATTTGTACTCACATTTATTTATTTGCTCAATTACATACAGAGTTAAATAAAAAACTTTGATAAGCATTTAAATACATCTGTTTTAGGTTTCTTCTTTTCTCTTTTAGTGTACCCTCAACTATTTGTTGACCTTTTTCATGATTATCACCAAAGGCTCCAAATCTTTGAACACCAAAATAATTAGGAATACCATAAGTAGCAATCTTACCTAAAGCTTGTTCTATCTTTTTAGAATCCATTGGACTAACTCTTTTTAGTCTAATAAAAAACTTATTACCTTTTAAGTGACCAATTCTAATCTTATTATTATGATTAATAGTTTCTAAGAACTTTATATTTTCATGAGTAAAGCTATTTATTTTCTCTTCAAATTGTTTAGGAATAGAGATATGTTGTATGGTCATTGCATTTTTATCTTTTAATCCTGCATATCCAATGTCTCTTAATTTACACCCAATACTATCTGCAATAATTTGTAAAGCATCCCAAGTAGATAAATCTTTTTTCCTAAGTTTTACTACTATATGCTCACCCTCACCTACAAAGTCATATAAAGGTATTTCTGTAACGACGAAATCATCTTTGTTTTGTTTAAATAATACATCTATTTTTGAATGATTTAAATAGTATTGTAAATTGTGTTTGTTTAAGTTTGTGTTTTCTTCCAATATTTTCCCTTAATTAAAATGATGATTTTGACAATCACCTTTATATGTTCCATCAACTACTTTTGCAAAGATGTTTAATTTTACTTTATGCTTTTTTGCTATTTTAGAGATGATATCTCTATTTTTTGCGCAAAAAGAGAAAAGTATTTCATACTCTTCTCCTGAACATCCTATGTCTTTACTAATTTTATCAAAAAAATCAAATCCTAAGTTGTTTGTCTCAGATAATCTTTCAAGTTCAAAAAACAAACCATCAGAAATATCAAGAGCACAGTTAATATAAGGAGATATTTCATAAAAGAATTCAGATTTTAGTTTTGGTTTTATGAACTTAGATTTTTTAGAGACTTCTTTTCCTTGCAATAAAGATTCTAAATCTTTTTTACAAGTTCCAAGTTCTCCAGTAAAACAAACTAAATCTCCTTTTTTTAAGCCTTTTCTAAAAATAGGTTTTTTTGTTTTTGAAATAATTGTAATAGAAATATCAAGTTTTACATTAGAAATAGTATCTCCACCAATTATTTTTATTCCAAATTTTTTAGCAATATTTTTGAAACCATTTGCTAACTCTTTTAAATCATCTTTAGAAAAATCTTTAGGAATAGCTATACTTATAAGTGCATACTTAGGAATTGCATTCATAACTATGGCATCTGATATGTTTACAATCATAGCTTTTCTAGCAATATCTTTTAAACTCATCCACTCTCGCTTAAAGTGTACATTTTCAAAAAAAGCATCCATACTATATACATGTGAGCCAACAACTGCCCCATCATCACCAATAATATTTTTATGAGTGTTTTTAAATTGTTTTATAAAAAAGTCTTCTTTATTCATGGGAGGATTTTAACATAAATTCACTTCATGTTATACTCTCCCCGTAAATATTTTATGTGTAGAAAATTATTCTTTAATCAGTAGTAGAAAGAACCTCTTTTAAAGGCCAAGAAATGTGAATTATTTTTCCATCCCATTTTTCAATTATTAACCAAAGTTTATCATCTTTAGCAATTGTTTTGGGAAAGGGAACATGAGCATCTAGTTCATAGGGACTTCCATGAACTAAGCCTTCTATTAAACTTATTTTGGGAAGTTCTTTTGAAACTTGTAAATTAATAATTCTAAAATGTGCTAAATCTTCAACATTAAATTCTACCCCATAATCTTTCATTTTAGTTCCATTAAATATTGTATAAGGAGCTTTTGTATTTTCTTCAAATAAAACTACTTTAAAATCATCAATAAATCTCTGTTTGTAATATTTGTGATCAGGTTCACTTTCTCCATACCAAAAATATATTGCTAAATAAATAAAAGGAATTAAAACAAATATAAGTGAAAAATTTATTGCTTTCTTTTTTGTTTTATATTGCATCTTCATTCCCTCTTTTTGCTGTTCTTTTTGTCCACATTAGCATTCCACTTAATATCAAACCACTTAATATAAGTCCAAAAATAAACCAAAGTATTTTAATCCAAAAACCACCAAAATTCCCCACATGTAAAGCTCTCATAAAAGTAGCTGTTGCACTTAAAAAACTTTTGTTAGTTCCTAGTCTCACTTCTAAAATCTCATTATTGTATGGATTCATGTAAACTGTATCTCTGAAAAACAGAGTTCTTTTCTCTCCTGAAACTTTTAAAGGCTCATATGCATTTGAAGGAAGAGTTACTAAATCTAAATTTGGGATTTTTTCATTTGCTTTTTTTATAGAAATATCTAAATTAGGCAAGGTCATTTTTTCATTTACTTTTAGCAAAGGTAGATCTTTTTTAGAAATAACAACTTGTTTATTTAAATCTTCAAAAGGAAAACTAATTTCCCTTAATACCATCATAACCAAAAACCAAATTGCAGTTATGGAAATAATTAATCCAAACCAAACAGCCCAAACTCCACCAACTTTGTGTAGGCTAATTAATAATGGTCTTGTTCCTTTATTAGTATGAATCTTTGGTTTTGTAAATGATTTCCAAAATTTTCTATATATTATAAGCCCTGTTACTAAAGAAATAAAAAGTGGGATAGAGAAAATACAGACAATATACCAACCTATAAAAACTCCTCCAATCTCTGGCATCATAAGCCAACCATGAATTGCTCGAATAATACTTTGAAATGTATGTCCTGTAGATACTTCGCCAACTATTCCAGTTCCAGCATCAATCCAAACTCTTGCAAATGGGCTATCAGGAAGAGAAACATAAGCTAAGTGTGCTAAATAAGGTTCTACAGTTTCTATACTATATATTTTTGCCCCAGGAACTTGCTCTTGAATTTTTGTAATTAATTCACTAGTAGTAAAAATAGCATCACCAGAAGCTCTTACTCCGGGATTAAAAAGCCATGTTATTTCATAACTTACAACTGCTAAAGTTCCTGTTATACAAATAAAAAATATTATAAGCCAAAAAGGAAGCCCCATCCAAAGATGCAGCTTCCAAAAAGGTTTTCTCCAATTATTGTTATTCATTTAAAATATTACTTAAAATCTATATTTCATGTTAATTGTTGCACTTCTTGGTGATCCATAAACCATTCCAGAATACCCTAATCCACTGTAATACTCTTTATCAAATAGATTATTAACATTTAATTGGAAGTCTAAATTATTATTTACCTTATATCCTGTCATCAAGTCCACAGTAACATAACTATCTTGTGTAATTCTTCCATAATCTGTATCTGTGTAAATTTTACTTTTGTAATTTATTCCTGCACCAATTCTATAATCTTTTATTGAATATTTTGCAAATAAGTTTGCTGTTGTTCTTGAAGAAGTAGTATTATATTTACTACCATCAGAATTTTTTGCTTGAAAATTAGCTAAACCAAAATCAAGATCAAGATTATCTGTCACTTTCCCCGATACACTTATTTCAAATCCTTTACTTACAACTTCTTTAGCTTCATAAATTGATTCTAATTTACTATTTACTTCTCCTGTATCTGATGGGGCACCATCTTGTTCTATTCTAAATAAAGTTAAAGAAGTATTTAAATCACCTTCAAAATATTCACCTTTTATTCCTACTTCATAATTTTTTCCATCAATTGGGTCTAAATAATTACCACTATTGTCTTTTTTATCTTGTGGTTTAAAGATACTAGTATAACTTGCATATATTGAATGATTTTTATTTATATCATAAACCAATCCAACATAAGGTGTCGTTTCATTTTTATACTCTCTATCTCTTGTACTATCATCATTTTCATATTTCCAAGATGAAAGTCTTATCCCTGAAATTAATTTTAAATTTTCGCTTAAAGAAATTTTTCCAGCAAGATAAATTCCACTTTGTGTTGTTTCATCTAAATTATCATGAGTCGAAGTACCATAAGTTGGCTTTGGAATTGATATATTATTAAAATCTATTGTACTCCAGTTTAAATTACTTGCATAATCATTTTTTTTAGTTTTAGATTTATTATACATTGCTCCAATAATAATTTCTTGTCCTAATTTTCCCACTTCAAAGGGAATAGAAGTATATAAATCAATATTATTTTCTTTTATATCTTTGGCAAATTCATAGCCATAAACTCCATAATCAGAGGAACCAAGTACTTGACCACCTGTATTTTTGTCTACTTTTCCACCATAATATACTAAGTTACCATCAGAACTAATTTCTTTTCGTGATAAAGATAAATTAATAAAACTGTCATTGATTATATATTGTTTTAAATCTGCATAATAATTTGTTGTTTTTATATTCCATTCGGCCCAATCATCTGAAATAGTATTTGAATTATCAAAATGCGTTTTACTACCATCACCATAAAAAGCAGGTAATCCACCCCATCTAATTCCACTTCTATCTATATCTTCTACACTAGCACCTAAAGATAAAAATGTTGTATTAGTCAAATCCATATCAAGAACACCATATAAAACATCTGTAGATTTTTCATATTTATCCATAAAAGAATCTTGATCTTGATGTTTAGCTACAACTCTTACTCTTACTGTTCCCTCTTCATTTAAAGAAGTCTGTATATCAGCGGTAGAACTATAATTATTCCAAGAACCAGCAGAAAAATCTATATTTCCTTTAAGCTCTTTTGAGTTTGCATGTTTTCTAATAAAGTTCATTCCCATAGCTGGATTACCTGCACCAGTCATAAGACCATTTGCACCTTTTACTATTTCTACTCTATCAAAAATTGATAAATCTGGATCATCTGCATTATCACTAACAGAATATGTTGGTATACCATCAAATAAGTAATAATCTATAGTGAAACCTCTTGCTGTAGGATATACTCTTTCATCCATTTGATTTAAAGTTACCCCTGGAGTTTTTGCTAATAATTCTTGATATGTGGTTATATTTTGATCTTCTAATTTTTGTTTTGTAAAAACCAATACAGACTGAGGTGTTTCTCTAGCTGATAAATCTAATTTTGTAGCTGTACGGAGACCACTTACAGTATAAGATTTTGTATTATCTTCCACGCCCATAACTTCAACTTCTTTTAATGTAGTTGTAGCACTATTATCTGCATAAACTTGACTTGATAAACACATTATCAAACAGATTGATAATTTTATTTTTCCATTTACTTTCATTTGTTTCCTTCTGATAATTATGATAATTAGTATCATTAATATTTCGAATTTAACCTATATTTTTCTTAATCAATCCTGAAAAATCTTATAATTATTCAATAAAGACAAAAAGCCATTTCTAGGACATTAGTAGGACATTTTTAAGACATTTATTTTGATTTTCAAGATAAGGTAGTTATTTTATATCCAATTTTTGAGAAGTTTTCTAAACAGTTATTTGGAAGTTTTTTTCTTAATTTTCGTGCAACTGAACGAATAGCATCTTCACTCATTATAGATCCATTCCAAACTTTTTCTTGTATTATTTCATAAAGAACAACTTTATTTTTATGTTCACACAATAAAGATAAAAGATCTAACTCTTTACTTGTGAGTTTGATACTTATTCCTTTATTTTGCAATCTTTTATTAAATGCATCAAAATAACAATCTATAGAAAATAAAGTTTTGTTTGAATTATCACTTATAATCTTTTCTGAACATTGAGATAATATGGGATATAAAGTTTCATGGGATATTGGTTTTACTAAATATTTTATTAGACCCAATTCAATAGCTTCTAATAAATATTCTGTTTGAGTATGAGCACTTAAAACAATAATTTTTATATCTAAATCTTTTTCTCTAATCTTTTTTATCATATCTAAGCCATTTATATTTGGCATATTTATATCAGTAATTATAATATTAATTTTATTATTATCAATAATTTCAAAAGCTTCAGAAGCATCTCTTGCTTCAAAAACATTGTCAAAAAAATTTTCCAAATAGGAAATAGCATTTGACCTTATGTAATCTTCATCATCAACAAATAGTATACTTATACTTTCGAACTCTTTTTTATTCATAAACCCATTATATCAAAAAAAGTATAATTT
>NZ_PDJV01000028.1 GCF_004116465.1 Arcobacter sp. F2176 | reverse complement strand
GAATAACCAATAATACATATATGTATAATTTGTTATTAATATTTAATTTTGTAAAATAAAAATAATTTAAATTAGGAGAAAAAATGGAAGTAGTAAATATTATTTCAAGTATGTTGACATTGTTTGTGCCATTGATTATATTTGTTTATTATATATATGCACTAATTGATATATTAAAGAGTGAATTTACAGGTAACAATAAATTAATCTGGCTGATTATTTATTTTATATTACCTTTTGTAGGTGTTTTATTATATTTTCTTATTGGTAGAAAACAAAAAATATCAAAAATACAAAAAAGTAATTAAATTTTGAATTTATATATTGGAATAATAAATGAAAAAATTAAATAAAAGTTTTGTACTTTTTATGTTAAGTGCAATAATACTTACAGGTTGTGGAACTACACAATTACAAACAAGAGCAAAATTAACTAGAACTATTACTTTAGATAAAAGTAAAAAACAAAATAGAAATATATATGTTCAAGTTTCAAATATAGCTGGAAGTGGAGGAGAAAATCTAAAGCTTTATGATGATCTAAAAACAAAATTACAAGCTAAAGGCTATACCTTAGTTACTAGCTCAAAAGATGCTTCTTATGGTTTGTTTGTAAATGTATTATTTGCAAATAATCTAAAGGAAGCAAATGCGATTAAGAGTGCTGTCTCTTCTGGAGTATTAGCAGGTGGTTCAACTGCTATTGGTGGAGGAAGTGGAAGTAGTTCTTTAATTGTTGGCGCTCTTGCTGCTCTAGGTGGAGGAATTATTGGTTCTGCTATGGAAGATGATATCTTTCGTGCTGTAATTGATGTGGAAATTAGAGATTATAAAATTAAAGATGCCAAAATAGATAATACTAATTACAATAAGTATTTAACAAGAGTATTTATAGAAGCTGTTAGGATGAATTTAAAGCTTAATGAAGCTCTTCCAATTTTAAGTTCAAAAGCATCAACAGAAATATCAAATTTATTTTAAGGAAAAGAATGAAAAGTTTTAAATTAAGTTTAATAGCAATATTACCGATATTTGCTATTTTTATGTTAACAGGTTGTGGTAGTGCCCATAGTAATGGTATATCTATACCAAATACAAATGAATATTGTATGAAAAATAAGTATATTGATAAAAGTGCTTGTGAAACTATAGTAAACTCAAATGTAGAAGATATATATTTGATTGATGGTATTTCAAAGTTAAGTGCATATGGATTTAAACATAAATCACATAATAATGTTTTAGCTGCAACAATTCAAGCTGCTGCAGAAACAACGCTGTTAAAAGATAAAAAATACTTTGCTATTTTATCTCCTGCTGCAATGTCAAATTTAAATGGAGTACTAATTAATACTCCAGAAGAGTATTTCAAAAAATGTGAAATAACAATGGGAGATGTATTAACTTTCCAAACAAATAAATGTGGATTAATTCCTAGAAATAATAATGGTATTATGACTATTAAAGTATTTAGTGAAAGACCACATGATATATTAGTATATGATGCAAATGAAGTAATTAAATACTTAAAAACTAATGGTAAATATGATGAAGATGGAAAAGTCAAAAAAATTGTATTTATGAAATAAGTTGTATTGATTTCAACTATATTATAAAGGTTAAGTTCTCTTGGACTTAACCTTTTTTATTTTAAAATAATTACATAAAGGATTATCATGTTTGAATTTACTTTTGATGAGATAATTGCTATATCTATAACATCTTTGTTAGTAGGGTTTATTCATATAATAGCGAAGTATAAGAACGAAAAAGTAATAAAAGATTTTACTCTTTTAAAAAGTCTTCAAATTATAGATAAAAATAATGGTTTTAACAATAACGATCTAATAGATAATAAAATTTCTAAATATAATTTAATTTGTAAGAATTTATATATTACTGCTTATATAACTTGCTTTCTTAGTATTGCAGCTTTTATATGCTTGTATATGTTAGATGCTAGGATTGATTATTTTTATTATTGTTTCGTTCTTATTTATTTTGTAATTTCTTGTTTTTATCATTCTCAAATAATAAATAATTTAATTTTAAATTTTAATTAATTGCTTAAATGTTTTAGAATATGCATTTTTTGCTTTATTCATTTCAAGAACAGCATATCTACTCGTACTTTGAATAGATTGGTGTCCGAGTATCTTTGCTGTAATTTCTAATGAATATCCATTATTTATTAATAAAAAAGCAGTCATATGTCTTATTGAATGTATATTAAAATCTATCATATTTAATTCTTTTCTAAGTCTTTTGTGAATTCTGAAAAATGAAGTATATGTTAATGGTAGCTTAGTATTTTGATTTTCAAATACATATATAGAATCTAAGTGTAAATTTCTTAGTTTTTTTAATTCATTTATTTGAAAATCTTCTAAATAATAATATTGATTTTTTTTAGTTTTGGTATTCTTATAATTTAAATGATAGATTCCACTTGCAAAATCTATATCTATCCATTTTAGTTGTAATAATTCATTAATTCTTCTACCATGTAATAGCATACAGTACAATGTTTTATAAGTCTGATTATTTATATTCATAATATAATGAATTAGTCTTTTAACGTCTTTTTTTGTAATTGAAAAATATTTTTTATTATCATATTTTGGCATCATTATGGAAGATGCCATATTATATTTGTAGATGCCATTATCTTGTAGATATATATAAAATTTTTTGAGTGCATATATTATTTTTTCTACTGTTGCAGGTCTTAAATAGGTTAATAACTTATTTGCATATAACTGCAAGTCATTTCTTGTAACACTTCTAATATCTTTGTATTTAAAATCAATACTGATATATTTATTATAGATTGAGTTATAATTTGAAATAGTGTTTTTTGCTAAATAAGGTGCTCTAAATGCAGTAAATTTTTTAAATAATGTTGGAATATCATATTTTTGGTCATAATTTGTCTCTAAGGCTTCTATTAGGCTTGAGGATGAAGATAATTGAATTTTCATTTTGTATGCTTCATATTCTGTTACCCCCCCCTCATGTTCGTATCCTACTATTTGTGTTTTTGTTTTTTTATTAACAGTATATCTTGCAATATAACATATACCTTTTTTTGTCTCTTTTTTATAAATTCCTTTATAACTTGTCTTGATACTTTTTGATAAGATAGAATTACTCATTGTACACTATCTTGTTACTGTTTTTAAAAATATTGCATAAGGTAAAAAGATATTTATTTTAATAAAAAAAGGGAAAGGTATCTTAAAAAATTGTTTAATAAAAATAATAAGATGATAAAAATAATGCTCATTTAACGTATAAGGAAATATTTTTATAACATTTATTTTAAATAAAAGTTTATAATATATCATGAGTGCTATTATATTTAAATTTAAAATATTTATCAAGTAATATGCATAATCTTTTTATTTTTTTAATTTATAAATTAATTTGTTTCGGGTACTGTTATTAATAATCTATTAGATGCACCCATCTGTAACAGTTCTGCACATTGCTATACTTATAACACTCCTTATGTATTTTATAAAAACTACCTTTTAAAATTAGATACAAATGGATTTTATTTAAGAGCAGATATACATCAATGGCTCGGAACGCTTTGTGACAATACCTGGTACGATAATGAGTTCTGGGTAAATAAAAAATTAGATTCATCAAAAAATACCTTTATAAATGTTTGGTTAAGTGGCAATGCAGATGATAAAAATCTAGCAACATATTGGAACTTTACAGCTCCAACTTGTGGTACATTTTGGAATTATGGACAAAATGAAAATACAAAATATGGTTATTTAATATTATATAAAAATGGTAATTTACTTTTTTCAACATCAGCAAAAGGAACAGGTACATACAATAAAATAGAAAATGTAAATAAAGGAGACCAATTTGTAGGACAAGCTCATTATTATACAACTGTAAGAGCATCAACTGGTTATTAATTTTAATGGGTAGACTATTATTCTAATACCTTTGTATTTAAAATCAATACTAATATATTTATTATAGGATTGAGTTATAATTTAAATAGTTTTTTTTGCTAAATAAGGTGCTCTAAATGCAGTAAGTTTTTAAATAATATTGGAATATCATATTTTGGTCATAATTGTTTCGGGTACTGTTGTTAATAATCTTCTAGATGGACAATATGCAAAAGATTATTACAATGTTGCAGAATCTACTATTGGAGTACATTTAGTTAATCCTACAAATGGAAGAAGACTTGATAATAATCAGATTTGGGGAAGTGTAACAAAACAAGGAACACAAACATATAACCTAGAGTATCATACATATTGGTATCCACTTTGGAAAGAGGGAAATACTTGTCCTTATTCAGGAGGAAAACGAACTAGTTGTGGAACTTTTTCAATAGGACAAAGTTGGGGTTGCCTTTCCTCAGAATGGAGATGTGATAGAGTTAATAAGAATTTTATAGAATGGCATTAAAACTTTTAAGTAAAATTTATTCCATTTTAAACTTCTCTTAATAGAGTTAATGTTCTTACTTTAAATAATACTTTTCACTTACAATAAAGTAAAAAGTATCATCTTATAAAACAGTTTCTATTTATACCAAACATCTGCGCCATATACCGGACAATTCCCTGTAACATAATACGTATACTTAACTCTATAATATGAATAATGTTTACAATTTTGTGAAGAATCAATTCCTCCATAAGAAGAAACAGCACTAGTACCTGACTTTAACCAAGAAGGTATTTTTGTACCCTGATAACCTTTTGTTTTCCAACAAATTCTTGATTTTTTACCATGCCCAAAATATGCATTAAAGTTAACTACTTGTTCTTTACAATATTTATTTGGTGTTCTTTTTGCTAAAGTTCCTACAGTGTTATTAGAATCAACGAATATTGTATTTAAATCAATACTCCAACCTCCATTTACTATTTCATCATCAAAGTTTTCATCCCCAAATTTTGCATTAACTAGCTTAGCATCCAACAAGTTATTAAAGATTGTACCCGAAACAGAGTAATACCATTGTTTAAATGTTCCATCAATACTTGATGTTACTCCTGCATCTGTATAACGATTTTGTGTACCTACTTCTTTTGTCAATACCTCTAAGCTATGTGTTATTAGAGGTAGGTTTCCTCTATCACCTTTTGTAAAAATTCTCGTTGCACTTTCTTGACCATCACCACTTGTATTATTTGTCCAAAAGTCAATATTCCCATTAACTTTATGTGTAAAAATAGTATTATTAACCATTACTTGAACATTATCTGGCGCATCTGCCCAATTAGTAGCTTGTGTATAAGTAGGTAGCACTAAAGCATTAGTATTAAATACTGCAACACTTGAATCATAATTTGTAGGTAGATTTAATATGCCATTTTGTACAAAAGATGAAGGTATTTCTGCACCTAATTTTGTAATATAAGTATCATCTTCTCTTTTATAAGTTATATTATTTTTATTATCAATTTGTTTTGTATATACTTTATTATCAAAAATTACAGAATTAATCCCATTTGTGTACATTTCTTCTATTGATTCTTGTGGAATAGCATCAACTAATCCATTTTTATTTTTTCCTGTTGATAGATAGTTATACATAAATAGATTATCAAATTTTATACCAGCATAATAATTGTTTTCAACTGTTCCATAACAAGATGTATCTGTACAATCATTATTTACTAAGTAATATCTATATTCTTTATTAAAGTTTGTAAAAATATCTCTTCCCGATGAGCTAGAAGAAAGTTGTATTTTATTATCTAAAGAAGTCCAAACATTATTTGTTTGTTTAAAGAAGTTATTGCTTTTTTTATCTAATACATAACCCCCATCTACTGTTTCAATAAAATTATAGTTTAATACAATATCATTAAATCCATTCGCTAAATAAACCCATTTCATATTTTGTGTTGGTACATCAAGTTTTTTTAATATATACAATGATGATGAATCTTTTAATGCAAAAGCAATACTATTTAAATTCATATTTGTTTTAGGAATAATATTTGCTAGAGTATCTGATGCAATATAGTTATTTGAAGCATCTACCCAATATTCACCAATTTTTGTAAATTCTTTTGTTCCAGAATATTCACCATTTTGTGTACTTGCATTGATTTTACTTCCACTTAATGCTGTTTGATATTTTGATACTAAGTCTAACATATCAAAAGTTCCACTAAATATTCCACCTAATTCCCATTTTTGAGATGTTGAACAAGTATAAGGAATTTTACTTGAACCTGAATCAACAAAGCCTAAATCTTTATAAAAACAAGGCATATTATTAAGTTGTTCTAGACTACTTGCTGTAATTGTTCCAGTTGTATCTAATGAACCTGTTGTTCCTTTACTTTCCCAAGAAGTTCCATTAAATATTGAGATATCAAGCCCACCATTCTCATTTGGTTTATACCATATCAAACTTGAATCATCTGGAGGCGTACTACCTATATACACATTTGCCAAAGAAGATAATGAGTAAATATCTTTTTTTATCTCTAGGTTAAATAATGGATCATCGTTAGATAAAAGTTTTTTCATATCAAAGATATTAATAAAGTTTTTGTACCAATTATCCATTGTTTTGTCAACATATTTAGTTGGACTACTATACATAAAAAACTCACTACTATTGTCATCTAATATATTTATTGATTCATCTGTTAATGTTTTTGCAACTTTTGGATCATATGCATATCCATTAATATCTAAAAGATTAAATTGATTTTTCTCATATCCTTTAAATCCAATATTTGTAAGATTATCATTTTCTTCTAAAGTTGTCCAAGTAATGTCACTTTGTTCTCCAAAGGGTCTATAACTTATACTTTTTTCTACAAGTGCAGATTGATTAGTAATTATATCAATAGAACCAAATAGGTCTTTATGTATATAATAGTTATTAGGAATTGATAAATCACTAATATTATCCTCATCATGAATAGCAATTAGTTGTCCATTGACATAGATATAGTTTTTATATTTTGTACCTTCATCATCTACTGTATATTTAAAGTTTTTACCAACTTTATAAGTTGTTGAGATTTTATCTCCATTGGTTCTTGTTGCTTTATAACTTGATTTATCTGCTGCATATAGTGTATCTTGTGTTAATAAACCATCTTTTATAATATTTGGCTCATTAACTGTAATTGATAGATTTGTTGTCTTATTTGTAAATTTATTTTCTGCATTGTTATAAGTATATTGACTATCAATTACATCTACATAGTTATATGCGATATTTGAATAAAAGCTTTCTCCTACACTTGAGGCACTTACAAGTCTATTTTTTTCATTATATTTATAACTTTGAGTAAATTTATTATTTAAATCATATTTTACTGTCAAGTTATTATTGGTATCATAAGTATATTGTATATCTTTAATATCATTATTACCATAATAACCAGTTGTGATTCTTAATAGGTTTCCACTAGAAGGATCATATACTCTTTTTGTAACTAAGCCATTTCCTAAAATTTCATTTGTTACTCTACCTAAAGGGTCTGTATCTAATATTTTGTAAAAATATTTATATTCATCACTAGCAAAGGTTCCAAGATACCCATTTTGTTGAGTTCCTCCTAAACCTTTTTTTAAGGCTTCATATTGGATATTATAATTATTAGATTGAGATAATAAAGATTGAGCATAGTCACTTATTGATGTTGCTTCATCTTTATAATTATTAATTAGTTTTTTATCAATATTTAATTTGCTATTTAGCAATTCTGGATTTGTAATGATTCCTTCAAGTAAATTACTAGCTTTATCAATGTATGTAGTAGATAATGAAAGATAATCTTTACTTCTACTATTAAAAGTATCTTTTAACCATTTGAAATTTTCTTCAGCACTATTCTCAGTCGCTTTTGGTAGTAAATAGTTATTTCTTATTTTTTTATAATTGGTTAAATATTTCTCATACTCAGTAATATTAGAATTTAATAATGAAATAGTTTCATCTAAAAGTGCAGATATTGAAATAAGCTGAGCTTGTATTTGGGTATCTATATTAGCATATTCTGTACTAAGTGTTGTGTAAAGTTCTTTTTTATAAGTATAAAAATTAACTTTTGATTTTAAATCATAATATTGCACATATAAGTTATACTCATTTGTTAAATTATCAGAGATAAGTTCTTTTAACGCATTAAAATCTAACTCGACAGAATCTTTTTTAGGAGATTTAATTGCACTTAGATAACCTAACTCATTATATTCATTGATTGTTACAAAACCATCAGGACTAATTGTTTTTTCTAGTTTACTTTCAGGTGTGTATGAATATTGTGTTGCAAAAGTTTTATTTCCAAGATATACTTTATCAGCTTTTATTCTTGAAAAATCATCATAAAAGTATTCCTTTTTATATTCTTTTGATTTTTCATATGCTAATTTTCCTTGACCATTATTTGCTCTATCGTAAACATAATATACAATATTTTCTGCTTCATTGGCATTATTAGAAAAAATCTCTTTTTTAACTAATCTATTTAGAAGGTCATAACTATATAAAACTTTTCTATTCAAATCATCAGTAGTTTCAATAAGATTTCCTATCACATCATATTTATATTGAAGATTTGTATTAGTACCATCATTATTGATTATTTTTGTTTTACCATCTGGATAAGTTACCGTTGTTGTATCATTGTAAGTATATGATGTAATTAGTCTTTGTTCATTTAGTCCAGGTTTATCTAAAGAAATAACTCTATTCTTTTCATCATAAGTGATATAAATAAAATAAGGTTTTTCACCCTTGAAATATGGCATAGAGTAAGAGCTTATTCTTCCATCATCATATGTTATATCTTCTAAAATATTTCTATGATTAAAAGCTAGTTTTTCTGTTTGGATTAATCTCTTTTTATTATCATAATATTTTGTGATATTTGGTTGCCCTTTTTCTGTGATAAGTAGTTTGTAAGAAGCATTATTAATTAAATCGTTTGTACTGTATACATAAGTTGTTGTTGTACTATCAGGTCTTGTTTCTTTTATTTTTCTATTATTTACATCATATTCCCAAGTTGTTGTTAAAGAATTTTCATCCACAAAAGAAATAAGATTATTATTTTCATCATAAGTTTTTGTTTGAATCTGTCCCAGTGGATTAATTATTTTTATAATTTTGTTTGAAGAAGTATCTCCATATTCATATTTTTTTATACGAGATTCTATACCTAACCCACTAATACTTTCTCTAAGCTCTCTTAAATTCACATCATAGTCATATTTTTTACTTAAAATCACTGAAGTATTTTTAGGAGCTTGAAGTGTAGTTATAGTTGCAGTATTATTTGTATCATATGATATTCCATAATAAGCAGTTCCACTTTCTGTAGATGTAGTAATTTGACTCAAAAGAGGTTCATTATTAGTTGAATATTCATAATCAAATATGATTTCAGAACTTTTATAAGGAAGAGTTATTGTATTATTTGCAGTATCTTTTATACTTGTTATCTTTAATCTTTTATTATCAAATAATGCATTATTTGAACTATCCTTAGTCAAATCTTTATAAGTATAAGTTAAACCTTCTTTCGTAGTGATTTGCCAGATAATTGAGTTGTTTTCATCAAGAGAAATAATCTTAGAAAAGTTATTACCTTTTGTTTGATATTCTGCATTGTTGCTTCCATAGGTATTTAAGTTATTTATTAATTCTATTTTTTCATCGCCAATACATAAAGGTGTGAAATTATATATTTTTTCATAATTACTACTGCTACAAGCTTGTAATGTTTGTATATTTGTATTTACTGCAAATAACTGTGTAGATAAAGTAATGGTAATAAAAACACTGAGCTTTAAAAAACTTTTATAAAATACTTTTGTCATGGTAATACCTTTAATTAATATTTGAACTTACTTGAGTGATGACTTTTTTTACATCATCAATTTGCATTTGAAGTTTACTAACTTCTGCACTTACACTACTATTTATAACGTTAGCCTTAGAATCTGAGCTAGAGTTATTTACTGTATTTTGAGATGAAGAAGAAGTAGATATGGAAGAATTTATTTTGGTTGGAGAACTTACAATATAATTATTTGACGCATAATTATATTTATTTTTTGTAGATAGGTTTTCATCTTCATTTGTCTTTTCTGATAAATTATCTTTTATTGATGCCTTATTTTTATTGTTAATATTGGAATTATTTTCTTTTAAGTCCAAATTAACTAATTTATCAATTTCTTGATTATTTATAATCTTTTTTGGATGAGTATCATTGTACTCTTTAAGCATGACTTGTGTTTTCTCTAACATAGTTTTTAAGTTAGATATCTTTATATCCAAATCTTTTGAATCGACTTCTTTTATTTTATATCCCAGAAGCTTATTTTTTCTGTCATCAATATTTTTATTAATATTAACAGTTTTGTCTGGAAGTAACTTTTCTTGGGTTATTTCTTCTTGATAACTATTACTATTACTGTAAAG
Source organism: Arcobacter sp. F2176 (assembly GCF_004116465.1). Classification (NCBI taxonomy): domain Bacteria; kingdom Pseudomonadati; phylum Campylobacterota; class Epsilonproteobacteria; order Campylobacterales; family Arcobacteraceae; genus Arcobacter; species Arcobacter sp. F2176. The sequence goes on along the minus strand of NZ_PDJV01000028.1, from coordinate 8,073 downwards.
TAAGTACATAGATACAAATAACATACAGACAAGTGAAGCAATAGATATATGGTAAGTATATTTTTTCATGTATAACCTTATCATAAAATTTACCAAAACTATATTGCTAAATAACTTACAAATTACTTAATAATACTTAAAAATTTCATTATTATTTTAAATAGTATAAATTATTAATAATATTACACTTACTTAATATAAAATTAAATCTAATATTATAATTTATATATAAAATAAAATTGTAATTAAGTAATATATAAGTTATTTAGCAATATAGTTTTGGTAAATTTAATCCAAGGATATGAAATGAAGTCATATATTGTGAAAATTTTTGCAATTTTTGTAGTTATATTAATTGTATTCTTAAGTTATAATTATCTAACTGATGATAGCACTCTTTCAGACACTAAAAATCTTGCAGATAAAAAGAATAAAAATAACGAAAAAGCCTTAGGTGAGTATAAAGTTAATACCAATAATTCAAATCAATTAAATGAAAAAATGAATAAAGTAAATAAACTTCTAAGTACTACAGATGAGCAACTTAAAAATTTAGAAAAAAATAGTTCTCTTAATAAAAATACAAAACAATCAAATAAACAGGAAATAGCAAAATTACAAGATGAGCTTACACGTGTTAAAAAAGCCATCAAAAAAATTAATACCGAATTTAATTAGCGAGATAGTTTATGAAATTTTTTTATAAGTCTTTTTTTATTTTTTTACTACTTGTGTGCTCTTTTTCTGCACTACATGCAGAGATTGTAGGAGCAACAAAAGGTAGCATTGATGTTTCTCAAGGTAGTTTAACTTATGATATGGAAATCCTCACTCCAAAAGGGATAGCAGGTTTAAAGCCTAGTCTTGGAATCAACTATAATTCTTCAAATAACATCAACTCATTTTTAGGTACTGGTTTTTCTTTGACAGGATTATCTTCTATTATAAAATGTAATCAATCTTTATTTAGTGAAAAAAATGATAGCTCTCGAACATATAATTATTGCTTAGATGGACAAAGGCTTCTACTTGTAGATACAAGTGATGTTTATGGTAGTACAGATTCTGAATACAGAACAGAAATAAATACCTTTAGTAAAATAATAAAAAAGTCTAATGCTTGGGAAGTTTTTACAAAAGATGGATTGATTTATGAGTATGGAAATAGTTCTGATTCAAAAGATGGAGAATCATTTTTTAGAGTAAATCAAATAAAAGATAGATATGATAATAAGATTCTATTTACCTATGCTTCCACAAATAACGAGCGCTTTATTACTAATATCTCATATGCAAATAATCAAATTGATTTTATTTATGAAGATAGAGATGACAAACGAAATGTCTTTTCAAATGGAATCAAATCAAATATATCAAAGCGTTTAAAATCTATTGTAGTAAAAACTGATAATCAAAAAATATCTTCTTATAATTTAAATTATGATTTTTTAGATAATAAATCAAAAATTACATCAATTCAAGAGTGTGTTAAAGACGATTGCTTAAAGCCTGTGGATTTTACATGGACATTATCAAATGATGAAACTTATAAAAATTATCATCTTTGGCAAGCAAGTGGAGAAGGTACACAAAGTAATAACTATATAACAGGTTCAGATACAAGTGGAGTATATAGTGCTCTAATGGACATGAATGGAGATGGCTTACCAGATAGAGTAAGTGCAAAGAATTATAAAACAGGAGAAACAGGCTTACATGTAGCTTTGAATAATGGTAATGGCTTTGATGCGATGCAATTATGGTATGCAAGTGGACAAGGGCCACATACAAATAACTACATAACAGGTTCAGATACAAATGGAGTATATAGTGCTCTAATGGATATGAATGGAGATGGCTTACCTGATAGAGTAGGACATCATAATTATAAAACAGGAGTAAATGGTTTACATGTAGCTTTAAATACAGGAAGTGGATTTGGTGAGTTTAAATTATGGCTTCCAAGTGGACAAGGACCTCACACCAATAATTATATTACTGGTTCAAATTCAGATGGTGTATATAGTGCCTTAATAGATATGAATGGAGATGGTTTACCAGATAGAGTAGGGCATTATAATTATAAAACAAAAGTTGCCGGTTTATTTGTGGCTTTAAATACAGGAAGTGGCTTTGGAGAGTTTAAATTATGGCTTCAAAGTGGACAAGGACCTCATACCAATAACTATATCACAGGAAGTAATAGTAGTGGTACATACAGTGGTTTAGCAGATATGAATGGAGATGGCTTACCAGACAGAGTAGGACATCATAATTATAAAACAGGAGTAGATGGTTTACATGTAGCTTTAAATACAGGAAGTGGATTTGGTGAGTTTAAATTATGGCAAGCAAGTGGAGAAGGTACACAAAGTAATAACTATATAACAGGTTCAGATACAAGTGGAGTATATAGTGCTCTAATGGATATGAATGGAGATGGCTTACCAGATAGAGTAAGTGCAAAGAATTATAAAACAGGAGAAACAGGCTTACATGTAGCTTTGAATAATGGTAATGGCTTTGATGCGATGCAATTATGGTATGCAAGTGGACAAGGGCCACATACAAATAACTACATAACAGGTTCAGATACAAATGGAGTATATAGTGCTCTAATGGATATGAATGGAGATGGCTTACCTGATAGAGTAGGACATCATAATTATAAAACAGGAGTAAATGGTTTACATGTAGCTTTAAATACAGGAAGTGGATTTGGTGAGTTTAAATTATGGCTTCCAAGTGGACAAGGACCTCATACCAATAACTACATAACAGGAAGTAATACTAGTGGCACATATAGTGATTTGATAGATTTAAATGGAGATGGATTTGTTGATAGGGTAGGGCATTATAATTATGCTACGAGTACTGCTGGTTTATTTGTAGCATTTAGTCCCAAAGTTCAAACACCTATTCATACTATTTCAAATCATAAAGATCAAAATGTAAATGTAACTTATACTACACTAAGAGATAGTGAGGTATATACTCCTTATAGCGATGCTGCATATCCAAATATTGATTTAAAAGCAAATTCTATGGGAGTTGTAAAATCATTTCGTGTAGCAGATGGGATTGGTGGAGAAAATGAAACAACCTTTAAATATGAAGGTTTTAAAATCAATGGAGAGAGAGGCTCTTTAGGTTTTGCTAAAGTTGAAACTTATAATGAATTATCAAAATCAAAGTCTATCTCGAATTTTATGCAATTTTATCCTTTCATTGGTGTAACTTCAAGTAGTGAATCTTATATAAATAATACAAAAGTATCAGATACAGATAGTACATTAAATATAGCAAAACTACATGAAAATCAAGATATTTTAAACTTACAAACAATTGAAAATATTCAAAATAAATATGACATAGATGGTACTTTACTTTTAGAATCTATTACAAGAAATAGTGATTTCGATAAGTATGGAAATATTGGGAAAATTGAGTCAATTACCCAAAAAGATGATATAAAATATGAAAAAATCACTCAAAGTAATTATATAAATCATGAAGATAGTTGGATTCTTTCTCGTTTGATAAATGCAAGTGTAACTCATATGCATACAGATGGTTCAAGCATAATAAAACATTCTGCTTTTGAGTATGATGATATAACAGGTACTCTAAACAAAGAGATAATCGAACCCCAAAGTGAAAATGTCTTAGCCAAAAGTTATGGCTATGATAAATATGGAAATAAAATATCAGAAACCATAACAGCAAGAAACACTGAACCAAGAACTACAAAATTTATCTATGATAATCAAGGTAAAAATATCATCCAAGCAGTCAATCCTCTCAATCAAACTGAACAAAGAGAATATGATATAAATAACCGTGTAGTAAAAGTAACAGGGCCAAATGGATTAAGTACAAGTTTTGCTTATGATGGGATGGGAAGGAAGATACTTGAAACAAGAGCAGATGGTACAACTACAACTTGGACTCACTCTTGGGATGAAAGTTTTCCAAACTCTATGTATAAAGTAGTAGAAACTTCAACTGGAACAACACCTGTTGAAACTTATTTTGATACACTTAATCGAAAACTTAGAGTTACAAAAATAGGATTTGATGGAAGTAAAATATATCAAGATGCCTATTATAATGCTTTAGGTCAAGTTGAAAAAACATCAAACCCTTATTATGCTTATGATTTACCTGATTATACTTATAATGAGTATGATGATTTAGGACGGCAAACCAAGCTTACACGAACAAGTGCTACAGGTGAAGTAGTAAGTAATTATTATGAATATGATGGTTTAAATGTAACTATTACCAATGCAAAAGGACAAAAGAAAACAACTATAAGTAATATCATAGGAAAAAAGACAAAAATCATCGAAGGAGATGGTACTTTTATTGAGTACAAATACGATGCTTTTGGTAATCTAAAAGAAACTAGAGATTCAAAAAATAATATAATACAACTAAAATATGACATCTATGGAAATAAAATTTATATGGATGACCCAGACATGGGTATCTGGCACTATGCTTATAATAGTCTAGGTGAACTTGTATCTCAGACAGATGCAAAAGGTCAAACAACTACTATGGAGTATGACCACTTAGGACGTATGGTCAAACGAATCGAACCAGAAGGTGAAACTTCATGGATATATGATATTGCAGCTCATGGGATTGGAAAAGTTGCCATTGAAAAAACTGACTTTTACAAAAAAGAGTATTTTTATGATAAATATACAAGAGTAATAGAGAGTAAAGAGTATGCAGACAACAAACTTTTTTCTACAAAGTTCACCTATACAACAGATGGAAAGCTAGATAAAACCATAAGACCAGATGGTTTTGAAACAAAAAATGAATACAATACTCAAGGATACTTAAGTGCAGTAAAATCACCTATTAAAGGTGATAGAGAATTTTCTTATGAAGAGATTAAAAACTTAATCAAAACAAATCTAAATAATAAACAAAACGCCTTTGATAAAATAATGCAACTTAATACTCAAGTTGAACTTTATCGAGCAAAATCTTTACAATCTTTTGCCCTAGCAAAAGAGTATGAGAGTAAAAATGCAGCTATTAAAGACCAATTAGAACAAACCGCGAAATTATTGGCAAGTACGGCTGTAGAGTTACAAAATATGGCTACAAAAACTGAAACTAATTATAATATATATGATAAAAATCTAAACTACTATCTCAATAAATTAAAACAATATGATGATGAAAACCTATACAAATGGCTTATGGATACTTTTCAAAGTTCTACAACAACTTTGATTGACCAATCTTTACAAAAACTTGATGATGCAAAAGCCATATTAGATAGCATCAGTGATGAAGACTCTTTAAATATCTATAAAGATATATCTTCTGCTTATATAAATCAATCAAAAAGAATAATAACCCAAGCAAAAAATGATATAGAACTATATAAAAACTACAAAGACAAATATGCTACCTTAACTACAGGGGTAAATAAAGCTTACCAAGGTATGTTTGAAGATGATGCTTATAAATATTATTACAAAATACTAAATGTAGACGTCTTTGGAAGAATCACAAAAGATATAGTAGGAAATGGTCTTGTAACCCTAAGGGACTACAACAAATCAAGTGGACAATTAAATAGTATCCAAACAGGATATGATGGTAAAAATGATGTTCGAGATATGAAATATACCTATGATGTTTTAGATAATGTAGTTTCAAAAGATGATTACAAACAAAATATATCTCAAAACTTTACTTATGATAATCTAGATAGAGTAACAAGTGCTAGTACCCTACAAAATGGAGTTTATCAAAACATACTTTATGAATATGATAATATAGGGAATATCACCAAAAAAAGCGATGTAGGCAACTACACTTATACAAAAGCCCACCAAGTAACAAATGCTGGAAGCCACAAATATACCTATGATGCAAATGGAAATGTTATCAAAAAAGATAATATAACTATAACCTTTAGCTCATACAATAAACCAATCATTCTAGAAGATGACAAAAATAAAACCCAGTTTTTTTATGCTCCAAATAGAGCAAGATACAAAAAAGTTCTTAATGGAAACAGCACCTATTATGTAGGAAAACTATACGAACAAGAAAACACTCAAGGAGTTATCAAATACAAAAACTTCATCTATGCAAATAATCAACTTATAGCCTTACACATAGAAGAAGATGATGGTAAAATGATTTTACCACAAAACAGATATATGCATAAAGATGCCCTAGGTTCTATTGATACTATAACAAATGAATCAGGTCAAGTAATCAAACGTATGACCTATAAACCCTTTGGACAACAAGTAGCCCAAGAGTGGATAAATGAAGCTAGTAAAGCAGTTGTAACCAAGCGTGGATTTACAGGACATGAACATATAACAGAGTTCAATCTTATACATATGAATGGAAGAGTTTATGACCCTGTTACAGGTAGGTTTTTAAGTGCAGACCCAACCATCCAAGCACCTTATGATACTCAAAGTTATAATAGATATACTTATGTAAAGAATAATCCTTTGAAATATACGGATCCTAGTGGGTATTCTTGGTTGAAGAAAGTTTTTCATGCTATTGGGAAGGTTTTTAAGGCTATTAAAAAAGCGATAGTTGCCATAGTTGCAATAGTTGTTGTGGTGGTTATTGCAATTTATGCTCCATATTTAATACCAATTATGCTAAAAGGTGCTGCATGGGGATTTGCGATAACATATGCTACAACTGGAGATGTTCATGCTGCTTTAAAGGGTGCTATGTGGGGAGCTCTTAGTGCAGGGATTGCTTTTGGGATAGGTGAATTAGCTTCATCTTTAACTTCTCAACTTGGGCCAGTTGGTGGATTTATTGCTAAAGGGGTACTTCATGGTATAACACGTGCAGCTATAAGTAAAGCACAAGGTGGGAGATGGAGTACAGGTTTTTGGAGTGGATTTGCAGGTTCAACATTAGCCCCTGTATCTAATATGGCAAGTGGGTATGAATCAAAAGTTATAATTAATGCAGCAATAAGTGGGACTACCTCTAAAATTGCTGGAGGAAAGTTTGTAAATGGAGCAGTAACGGGTGCATTTATTATGATGTATAATGATTTGGAACATGAGTATAAGGAACAAAATAATTTTACGCAAAAAGCTAAATCTTGGCTTTTTGAAAATATAGAAAAATTTAGTACTTATATGAGAGGTCAATTTTTAGAGGATAGTGGATATAATCAAATGGTAAAAGTAGGAAATGGTGTAATTACTATTTATGATAAATTTACAACTGGATTTAGTAAAATGATGATAAATGCTCCAACTGCAGCGAAAATTCCATTGTATGTTGCTGGCTCTATTACTGCGGGTCCACTTTTAGTTGCTGGTAGTGAATATGCTGTAGCCACTGCAGTTGTACATCCAGAAGTTGTTTTTGGATCTATTGGGTATATTGAATCAAGATATTTTGGTGGGATGTCACCAGGAGGTGGATTTCCAGAACTTGCCGGTACAATAGATGGATTTATAAATAATGAAGGAAGTCCGAAAAAATGAATTTTATTCTTAAAGTAATAGTAGTAGTAATTTCAATAAGAACTTTGATTAAAGGGATTGATTTAGTTATTAACTCTGATGCTAAATATTATTTAAGAGGAGTTTGTGTTACGTGTCAAAGTCAGTTATATACAATTATATTAGGTTGTGTACTCATCTTGATTTCACTTTTATTTTTTTATTTAGTCTTGAAAAATAAAATTAGAATTTAACATCGGGGTCAGTCGCCACCTTAAAAAAACTTGAAATATAAAAATTTCTAATTAATGTCATAACATAATAAATCTCCATAGAAAAGAGTAATAAAATTACTCTTTTTATAAACCACCACAAGCTTTTTTATAAAATTCTTTATCATATTGTTTATCATTTTATAAAATTCTTTATCATATTGTTTATCATTTTTATATAAAGAATAACATTGGGGTCAGACCCAATGCCGTTAAGTTAAGAAAAAACACCCTTAGAACCTCTAATAATTTTTATCTAAAATATCACTAAATAAACACCTACTAAATTACAAAAATAACTCCATACAACCCCTTTATAAAGGGGTTGT
>NZ_PDJV01000027.1 GCF_004116465.1 Arcobacter sp. F2176 | reverse complement strand
TATTAATTTTGATAATAATATTAATATAAAAGAAAATTACAATAAATTCAGGAGTAGTAATTCTATTAGTGTAAAAAATCGTGAAACAGCAAGAATAATAAAAGATTCTTTTGAACAACAAAACAATATTATTGAAGCAAATAAATTTTATGCTTTAGAAATGAAAGAACGGGAAAAAGAATTAGAGTTTAATAAGGAATCATTTGAATGGTTAGTATTTAAAATTCATGCCTGGAGTTCTAATCATTCACAAGATTGGGTACTAGCTTTATATTGGATTTTAACATTAGGTTTTGCTTTTTCTCTTTTTAATTTTTTTACAGTACAAATTGAAAATAAGTTTATTCATTTTGATTTTATAAAATTTATTGGATTATTTTGTCTAATATTAATAGGAATATTTGTTGATAATATTTGCAAAAAGAAGGATGAAATAAAATCAGTATTTTTACTTTTTTATTTTTATTTACTTTATGCTTATGAAACATCAGATGAGTTTTTAACTTTTTTTGCTAATACAATAAACCCATTTTCTATAATGACAGGAAAAGATGAATTAACTTTTGGCACACTAATCTTCAAAATAATAATCGCATATCTAATCTACCAACTTATTATTTCCATAAGACAAAATACAAGACGGAAGTGATTTATAATGTTGTTTATTAATACAAACTAAAAATTTGATTACTATTTTAATATAATTTTAAAAATAAGAGTATAGAATATAAGATAAAAAATTTATATTATATTGGAAAAGTACATGAACATTAGAACTACTTTTGATAAGATAACTTCGAACAACTCTGAGAGTTGGAGTTTAGCGTTATTTTGGATAGTTATATTTGAAATACTTGCAACTATGATTGAATACTCTTTTGTGCATCAATCACCTGATATTATGATGCATATTCCAGATGGGGTTTATTCAGAAATAATTATTGGCTTGATAGTTACTATATATATTTGGTTGTGTATGTATAATCTTGTATTTTGGGATAAGACTTCTATTTTATATCTTATTTTATTTGGATTTATTGGAGTTTATTTGATTACTACCCATGATTTTGTTTTTGATTTATTTATAAAAAACATAAATATATTTAGATTGATTCAAAGTGATACGGGAATAAATTTGATTATTCAATTATTTTTCAAGATAATAATTTTCTATTTGATATACCAACTCATCAAATCCCTTCGGACTACAAAAAATTTATAAATTATAGTTCTAATTTTTAGAACTATAAAAGAGCTTTTTTATCATACTTTAGCTATTATAATTGCTTTTAGAAATACTTTAAAAGGATAATCATGGATTGGGGTAAAGTAACCTATATATTCTTTTCACTAATGTCTTTAACTACAACGGCAGGGTTTTTATATGAACCAAACTCTTTAGCACTATTTTTAGCAGCTGGGGTTAATGTAATATCTACTATTTTAAAATTAGGTGTTAGAAACTTATTATCTGCAGAATTACTTGCAAGTTCTTTAGTTGCTGATTTACACTTGATACCTGCATTTATGGTTCTTACTTTTATGGGTGATGAAAGATTGGCTATAGCTCTTGCTATTGGAGCAATTGTTGCAAATATATTCTCAATAGCCTTAGCACTAATAGAAAGTGCAAAAAGTCAGGAAAAGGATGAGTTTTAATGGAGTATAATCCACAAGAGATAGAAAAAAAATGGCAAAACTACTGGTTAGAAAACAATAGTTTTGAACCAAGTGATGATACAAAAAAAGATAAAAAATATATTTTAAGTATGTTTCCATACCCAAGTGGTAGGATACATATGGGACATGTTAGAAATTATTGTTTAGGTGATGCATTTGCTAGATTTTTTAGAAAATCAAATTTCAATGTATTACATCCAATTGGTTGGGATAGTTTTGGAATGCCAGCTGAAAATGCTGCTATCAAACACAAACTACATCCTAAAAAATGGACTTATGAAAACATAGACTATATGAGAAAAGAGCTTAATGGTTTAGGTTTAAGTTTTTCAAAAAACAGAGAATTTGCTACTAGTGATGAACTTTATACAAGATGGGAACAAGAGTTTATTATCAAGATGTATGAAGAGGGACTTTTATATAAAAAATCAACTACAGTAAATTGGTGTCCACATGATTTAACTGTATTGGCAAATGAACAACTTGAAGATGGGTGTTGTTGGAGATGTGGTACTCCTGTTGAGCAAAAAGAGATGCCAGGTTATTATGTGGCAATAACAAAATTTGCTCAAGAGTTACTTGATGATTTAAAAGAGCTTGAAGGTTCATGGCCATCACAAGTTCTTACTATGCAAGAAAACTGGATAGGAAGAAGTGAAGGTTTAGAGTTTAGTTTTGAACTTACAAAAGATGCAAGATACAAATTAAATAAAAACTTTGCTTCATTTGATGTCTTTACAACTAGACCTGATACTATTTATGGAGTTTCATATACAGCACTTTCACCAGAACATCCAATAGTAAAATATTTAGTAGAAAATGAATTATTAGATGAAAATAAACTAAATAAAATAAAAGCTATGCAAAAAGTAAGCGAAAGAGATAGATCAATTATGCCTAAAGAAGGTGTTTCTTTAGAATTAGATGTTCTTCATCCACTAACTGGAAAAACAATTCCTGTTTGGGTTGCAAACTTTGTATTAGTATCTTATGGAAGTGGTGCAGTTATGGCTGTACCTGCCCATGATCAAAGAGATTTTGAATTTGCACAAGAGTATGACTTGCCAATTAATCAAGTAATTGTAGGGAAAGAGGGTATTATCTCAAATATGAGAGAAGCTTATACTGAATCTGGAACTCTTATTAATTCAGAAGGTTTTACAAATTTAGATAATAAAAAAGCACAAAAAGCAATAATTTATCATTTTGAACAAAACTCTTTTGGAACAAAAAAAGTTAATTATAAACTAAGAGATTGGGGAGTTTCTAGACAAAGATATTGGGGAGCACCGATTCCATTTATTCATTGCGATTCTTGTGGTTTAGTTCCTGAAAAACTTGAAAACCTTCCAGTTGCCTTACCAGAAGATGTTGAGATTACAGGTGAAGGAAATCCATTAGATAATCACCCAACATGGAAACACACATCTTGTCCAAAATGTGGTAAACCAGCATTAAGGGAAACAGATACTCTTGATACTTTTGTTCAATCATCTTGGTATTTTTTAAGATATGCAACAAATAATAAAAAATGGAATAGTGTAGGTATTGCAAAAGAAGATAGTGATTATTGGATGGATGTTGACCAATATATTGGTGGAATTGAACATGCAATTTTACATCTTCTTTATTCTAGATTTTTCACAAAAGCTTTAAATAAACTAGGATATACAAACTCAAAAGAGCCATTTAAAAGACTTCTTACTCAAGGTATGGTTTTAAAAGATGGTGCAAAGATGTCAAAATCTAAAGGCAATGTTGTAGATCCTGATAAAATTGTTGAAAAATATGGAGCAGATACTGCAAGACTATTTATGCTTTTTGCTGCGCCTCCTACTAAAGAACTTGATTGGAATGATAGCGCCGTTGATGGAGCATTTAAATTTATCAAAAGATTTACAGCAAAAGTTGAAATGGCTGAAGGTATTTCAATAGATGAAATAAATTCAATTGACCATGATTCTTTGAGCAAAGAAGAAAAAGAAGCTAGAAAAAAAGTATATGAAGCTCTGCAAAAGTCAAATGAAGTATTTTCTAAAACTTATGCCTTCAATACATTAATTGCAGCCTCAATGGAAGCCTTAAACGCTTTAAATGCACAAGATAATAAAACAGTTTGGGCAGAGGGATATTATATTTTAACAAATATTTTAGAACCTATTATTCCTCATCTTTGTTGGGAATTATCAAATGAGCTATTTGAATTAAAAAATTTCAATAATGATGTAAAAGTAAAAGAAGAGGTTTTTGTATCTGATACTATATCAATAGCTATCACTATAAATGGTAAAAAAAGAGCAGAGATAGAAGTTGCCCCAAATGCTTCAAAAGAAGAAGTTTTAGAAATAGCTAAAGAAGCATCTTCTAAATGGATTGATGGTAAAGAAATTATAAAAGAAATAGTTGTTCCAAATAAATTGGTAAACTTAGTAATTAAGGGATAATTATGAGATTAAAATCAGTTGTATTAGCAGTTTTGATTGGGTTTGTATTTGTAGCTTGCGGTTATAAACCAGGTTCATATTATGCAAAAAAAGAGATCCAAGGAAATGTATTTGTTGACTTAAAAGTTAATATAGAAGATCCAAAAAACTCAGTATTGATAAAAGATGCTATGAATGAACTATTGGTTCATAAATTAGATGCAAAATTAGTGAATAATAAAGAACTAGCTGATACAATTGTTGTAATAAGATTAAACTCTACTGGTTTTTCTACTTTACAGTACGATACTGATGGTTACTCAAAACTATATAAAGCAACATCAACTATAAATGTTCAATATAACAATATAAAAGAAAAGTTAAAAAGAAATTTTAATGTTTCTGGTACTTATGATTTTTCTATTGATAGTGGTGGAACAATTTCTGATAGTAAAAGATTTGAAGCAATTAAGGCTGCAAGTTCAAAAGCTTTGGATGAAGTTATTTCGAAAATAGCAATATTATCATTTAAAAAACCTGACCTTGAAGATTAATTTTAAAGAAATACCTTTAAAAGAGTTTTTACAATATAAAACTATGTACTATGATAAAATAGATTTTACCATAGTACAAAACTCTTTTGAAGTTTTAAGAAAAAGCATAAAATTGCCCTTTCTTGTACATATTGTTGGAACAAATGGAAAAGGAAGCACTGGAAGATTTTTAGCTAAATACTTAACAAGTATTGGTAAAGATGTTCTACATTATAGCTCTCCCCATATAACAAACTTTAATGAAAGAATTTGGATAAATGATTTTGATGTAAATGATTCACTACTTGATGAAGCTCATCTTTTTTTACAAAATATTTTAGATATCCATTTACTAGAAAAATTAACATATTTTGAGTACACAACACTTTTAGCTTTTTATTTAAGTTCTAACCGAGATTATCTTATTTTAGAAGCTGGACTTGGAGGAGAATTTGATGCTACAAATGTTGCTATAAATGATTTGTCACTTATAACTACCATTGACTTAGATCATCAATCATTTCTTGGAAATAGTATAAAAGAAATTTCTTTAACAAAAATGCGTGCTTGTGATAAAGTAATGATTGTCGGCTCTCAAATACATGATGAAGTCTATTTACATGCAAAAACTATTGAACAAGAAAGAAATATAAAGTTACTATACCTTGATGATTTTAAAATTGATGTAAGTAGTTTAAAAAACTTTTTCCCAAAATATTTATTAAAAAATATCTCTTTAGTAATAAGTGCACTAAAATATTTAAATTTTGATGTAGATGTCAAAAAATTTGAAACTATGAAATTAAATGGTAGATGTGAAAAGTATAAAAATAATATTACTTTAGATGTGGGACATAATCCTCTTGCCGCAAGAAGCATTTTGGAAGAATTTAAAAATAAGAAAATTAATTTAGTTTATAATAGTTATGCAGATAAAGATTATAAAAAAGTTTTACAAATATTAAATCCTATAATAAAAAAGTTGTATATACTACCTTTAGATGATAAAAGAGTAGTAAAAAAGAGTGATTTAATGAATGTTTGTGCTAAATTGAATATAATAACAGATGTATTTAAAAATGAAATAAATGAAGATGAAGAGTATTTAATCTTTGGTTCATTTTTGGTAATTGAAAAATTTTTGAAAATTGAGAAAAGTTTAGATGAAGATATTAAATAATAGATTAGTAATTACAGTTTCTGATGTAAATAGTACTAAATCCTACAATATTCATCAACTTTTTAAAAAAATAATTTTTATAGCAATTATAGTTGCCTTTATTGTAATTGCAGGTTCTTTTTGGTTTATCTCTTTTTTATCAAATGAAATTAGTGATTTTAAAAGTAAAAAAGAGAAAGAAATATCACTTCTGACAGAAAAAGAAAAGAAACTACAAGCTCAAAATCTTTTTTATTCAATGAAAATCAAGGGTAAAGTTAAAGACATCGAAGAACTTAGTAGTAAATTAGATAGTATTGAAGAAATAGTTGGTTTAAATAGAGATGCAAATGAACAAATAGCAATTACAAAGGCAACTTTAACTAAAATAACACCAGCTCAAAAAATGTATATGTTATCAACTATTCCAAATGGTGCTCCTTTACAAAGAATTAGTGTATCAGCTAATTTTGGATATCGTATTCATCCAATAACCCATGAAAAGAAATTTCATAGGGGAATTGATTTAAGAGCACACATTAAAACTTCAGTTTTTGCAACAGCAGATGGAGTTGTTAGGTATGTTCAACCACAGAATACAGGAGATTATGGAAGAGTTATAATTCTTTCACATAATTTTGGATTTGAAACAGTATATGCACATTTAAGTGCTACTAAAGTTAAACTTGGTGATGTAATTAAAAAAAATCAGGTCATAGGTATGACTGGAAATTCTGGAAGAAGTACAGGTCCACATTTGCACTATGAAGTAAGATATGCAAGTATGGTCTTAAATCCTAGGGATTTCATAGATTGGAATTTGAAAAAATATGAATCAATATTTAGTAAACAAAGGAGAGTACAGTGGGAGTATTTGGTAAATCTGATAAAAGAACAACAGAAGCTGGAGCAACTATAATCGCTAAAGGAACTTGCATCATAGGTGGGATTTCTACTCAAGGTACAGTTCATATAGATGGAAAATTTGAAGGTGTAATACTTGAAGCTGATGCAATTTCAATTGGGAAAACAGGTGAAGTAATCGGTGATATTAAAGCAAATCATGTAGTTGTAAGTGGTTTTTTTGATGGTAAGATTGATTGTAATGTTATGCAAGTATTAGCAGCAGGAAAAGTTATTGGTGATTTTACTTATAATGATTTGATTATCGAAGAAGATGCTAAATTTGAGGGAAGAGTTATTCGAAGAAATTCTGAACTGAAAAGTAGATATAATGAAATAGAGAATAGAATTGGTGGTTTTGTATCAACAAAAGAAGAAGATATTTCATATGAAAAACCAACTACAGAAAAGATTAAGTAAGCTCTACGAAGACAAACTAAATATTGAAAAAGAGATAGCTCTATTAGAAAAAGAACTAAATAAAAAAGAGTTAAATAAAGATGAAAAGATTGATTTATTTAGAGCTTTGTTTATTTCTAGAGCAGATGTATACTTAAAAAAATGGGTTAGTAAAGACTCTTCAAAAGAGTCTTATTTCCCAGTTACTAAAACTTTCCAAGGAAGTGATTATTTACCTCTTTTAAATGAAGATATTGAACAACATTTAAGGGGTAAAGTACAACTTTCAACTTATAATATTTCTATAAGCAACCAATGTAAATATGGTGTTTTAAAAATCTCAAAAAATGATATTTCAAAATTAGAAGCAACTTTACTACAATTAAATTTAATTGGCAATTATCAGTTTGACTCATATAATGATATTTTGGTTTGGTTTTTTTATGAAGAGAATATTCAAGCTCGTGATACAAAAGAGTTTTTGCAAAATATAATCAAAAATGCAAATATAAGTGCAAAAATATATCCAAATGTAGATTTTGTCAATAGTTCAAATTTTGGTTCATATATTGAATTACCTTTGCATTTAAAATTAAGACAGAGTAATAAAACTGTCTTTTTTGATTGTAATAGTTTACTGCCCTTTGAAGATCAATGGAATTATTTGGAAAATGTACAAAAAATACCAAAGAATTTAGTATTAAAAATAGCAAAATCAAATGAACAAAGAACTCTTCAAAGTTGGGAAAAACAAAATGAAAATGCTGTTGAGTATCCAAACTTTTCATTAAATATCACAATATATGATTATGTGTATATTAAAAGTAAGAATCTATCAAAATCATTTTTAAATGAATTGAAAAATTTAGCCGTTTTTGATAATCCTCAAATAAAGATTCTTTTGAGTTTAAGAAAACCACTTTTTAATACTCCAAAACAGATAAAAAACTATGAAGAAGATGAAATCTATTTAAAACTTCCAAGGGGAGTTTTAGGTTTTGTTTTAAGAATTCTAAAACAAAATGGTGTTAAATACACAATTGATGATAAAAGAGTAGAAAATAAACAAGAATATCCAAAAGTAAAATATGAACTAAGAGATGATCAAAATTTAGCTATATCAAAAGTAATTAAAAAAGATTTTTCTATTTGTGTTGCACCTCCTGGTTTTGGTAAAACTTTAATTGGTGCCAAGATGATAGAGTTAAGAGGTGTAAATACTTTAATTATAGTAAATAAAAATATGCTTTTAGATCAATGGATTCAAAGATTTGTTGATTATTTTGGAATGAATAAAAAGGATATAGGTTTTTTAGGTAAAAGTAAAAATAAATTAACTGGAAAACTTGATATTGCTACCATGCAAAGTTTGAAAAACCAACCAGAACTTATAAATAACTACTCCTTTGTAATAGTTGATGAGTGTCATCATATCCCAGCTGTTACTTTTGAGTTAATAATAAAACTTTTTTGTGGTAAATATGTCTTAGGGCTTAGTGCAACACCCAACCGCAAAGATGGTTTAGAGCCAATACTTTTTCAACAATTAGGTCAAATATCATATGAATATAAGAAAAAAAGAACACTTACTCATAGAATAAAAGTTATAAATACTGATTTTAAAAGTCAAGCAGATAATTATGCTCAATTAATCAATGAAATTACAATAGATAAAAATAGAAATGAATTGATTATAAATGAAGTAAAACAGTACACTAATAGAAAGATATTGATTTTAACAGATAGAATTGAACACATAAATATTTTAGAAGAATTATTAATAAAAAATAATTTAAAATATGTTAGTATACATGGAAGTTTGAGTAAAAAAGAGCAACAAGAGAATTTAGAACAAATAGAAAACAGCAATTTAATTCTTGCCACAACTTCTTATTTTGGAGAGGGAATAGATTTTCCTCATCTAAATACAATAATTTTTGCAACACCAATTTCTTATTATGGAAGATTGGTTCAATACTTAGGTAGAGTAGGGAGAGATGGACAGGAGTGTTTAGCAATTGACTTGCTTGACTCAAAAAATGCAATGTTAAATTCAACCTTTAAAAAAAGGCTTGAAGGGTATAAACAAATGCATTATAAAATTTATTAGGATTTATATGTTAGGAATAATTGTAGCTACAATTTTTATTGCAATATTTGTGAACTTATTATTGAAGAAATTCCAATTACCAACTATTATTGGTTATATATTCACAGGTACAATCATAGCTTATTTATTTGGCTTACATGAAACAGCAGTTAATAATCATGATTTAAAAGAGATTGCGGAATTTGGTGTAGTATTTTTAATGTTTACAATTGGATTAGAATTTTCAGTAAATGCTCTAATACGAATGAAAAGAGAAGTATTTTTCACAGGAACTTTACAAATTATTGTTACAACATTAATTGTTGTTCTTATCTCTTTTTACATTTTAAATTTTGATTTTCAAACTTCTATGATAATAGGAACAGCCTTATCTTTATCTTCAACTGCTATTGTTTTAAAAACATACAATGAAACTAGAGATATTAAAAAAAGACATGGACAAAGGGTTTTGGGAATTTTGATTATGCAAGATATTGCAGTAATCCCAATACTTTTAATGATATCGATTTTTACAACAAACTCTGAAAATAGTGTTTTATACATAGTTTTACAAACAACTATTGCAGCGGTTATTTTGATTGGAATATTATATTTAAGTGGAAAATATTTACTTGAGCCATTTTTAACTCATGTTAGTGAAACAAACTCAGAAGAACTTTTTGTGGGATCTGTTTTATTAATAGCAATAGGAGCTTCATATATGGCTCACTATTTTGGATTTTCTTATTCACTTGGAGCTTTTATTGCTGGTATGATGATTTCAGAGACAAAGTTTAAACATCAAGTAGAATCAGATCTTATCCCATTTAGAAATTTGTTATTAGGGGTATTCTTTGTAACTGTTGGTATGCAAATAAATTTTGAAATAATTTATTTACATTTATTTACAATATTACTTTTATTACCTATTTTGATGGTTTTAAAATATTGCATAATTTATTTAATAGTTAGACTTGATGATACAAAAAGAGTAGCTTTTAAAACTGCTTTTTCATTGATTCAAATAGGTGAATTTTCCCTAGCAATATTAGAGTTAGCAAGAAGTGCAAACTTGTTAAATGCAACTCATACACAAATTTTAATTGTAACTATTGTTTTATCAATGATTTTAACTCCCCTTGCACTTAAAAACTTATCAAAGATTGCAAGTTCTTTATTACCAGATGATATTATGGATACTACTAACACTCTAGCTGTTGATAAAGATTTAAAAGGGCATGTAGTAGTTCTTGGGTATGGGCACTTGGGACAAGAGATTGTACGGGAGCTAAAAGAGCTTAATAATGATTATATTATTATAGAAAACAAAATTTTATTCTATAAAATGGGAAAAGATGATAATGAACCTATTATTTTTGGAAATGCAGCACACAAACATATTTTAGAATCTGTAAATATTAGAAGCTCTTGTGCCATTATAGTAGCCATTGATAATCCAGCACAATTAAGAATTGTTTGTGAAAGTATTAATGAATTGACAAAAAATACTAAAACAATAGTAAAAATTACAAAAACAGAAGATATGAAAAATTTAGAAGGTTTACACTTAGAACATATAATTGTTGATGACCAAGTAGTCGCAAAAGCTTTAGTTGATGAAACTAAAGTTTGTAGTATAGATTTTTCACATAAATAAGATACTTATAAAGTATCTTATTTCATATATCTAGATTTTTGTTTATCTTTTACTTTATCTATTTCAACCACAATAAGACCATCTACGCAGTTTGAAAAATCAGGGTCTACATTAAAGCCTTGAAAATTTACTCCCCCTTCTTCACAAAGTTCAGAATATTGTTTATATAGTGTTGGTACTGCAATTCCCATATTTGAAAGGGCTGTTTTTAATATTTTAAAATCATTTTTTTTATCATTTAATTCAAACATCATTTTTAGTGATTTTAAATCAATAGAGTATTGATATGGAATTTTTGATTCTAATAGAACTTTTTCACTTGAATAATAGTGTGAATAATAAAATACAAGCATATCTTTTGCAATCTTAGGTAATGAGGCTGAAATAGATACAGGGCCATACATGTATTTTATTTGCGGATAAGTTTTTAAATATGCACCAATCCCATACCAAAGATAATCTAAGGCACGACTACCCCAATATTTTGGTTGAACAAAACTTCTTCCTAGTTCAATTGAATCATCTAAATAAGTAAGAAATTCATCTTTATACTCAAATAAGGTACTTGAATAAAATCCAGAAACTCCTAAATTGCTATTTATAAATTTACCATTTCCAATTCTATAAGAACCTACAATTTCTAAAGCTTCCCTATCCCATAAAATAATATGTTCATAATAAATATCATATTTATCAGTATCTCTTTTTTTATTTATTCCTTCACCCACACTTCTAAAAGACAATTCTCTTAGTCTTCCAAGCTCTTTTAAGACAATTGAATCATCAGTATAGTTATATAAATATATAACCTTACCATCTGAAGTTTCCCCAATAATCTTTGAATTTTTTAATTCATTCATGATGTCTTGTCTACTCTCAGGGTGAGCAATTGCCTTTTGAGTTACAAAAAAAGATCTTTTACCTTTTCTTAGTGCATATAAGTGTTTTTTGTATAAAGTTAAAAGATATTTTTTATCTATTCCTTTTGGCATAATATTTTCTGTTGGAATAATCTCACCAATTTTTATACTTATTCTTTTTGATTTTTTTTTAAACATTTCATGGGATAAAAGCAGAGTTGAAAATGTCTTATTCAAGATAGAAATTGTATAAAATATTTTAGAGTTTTTACCATCAACTAATATTGGTAAAATCGGTGCATTACAATGTTGTGCAAAACTTAAAAAACCTTTACTCCATACTGGATCTTTTATTCCTTTTGGTGTTGCTCGGCTAACTTCACCTGCTGGAAAGATTATGATAGCTTCATCATTATTTAGTGCATCATAGATAGCTTTGATATCTTTTTTACTTTGTCTTCTTTTATAATTATCAATTGGTACAAATAAAGAACTAAGTGCTTCAATTCCCGCTAAAAAATCATTTGCAACAATCTTTACATCTTTTCTAACTTTTCCTACAAGTTTCAATAAACATAAAGCATCTAATCCCCCTAAAGGATGATTTGCTATGATTACCACTTTCCCAGAACTTGGTATATTTTGTATATCATTACTAGAAACAGTATAGTCAAAATCAAAATTATCTAAAACAGCATCTACAAATTCAAAACCTTTTTTGTGGGCATTTGTTTGTAAAAACTCATTAATAGAGTCTTCATGTACTACTTTTTTTGCAAGTGAAATTAAAGATTTATTTATAAAAGATGATTCTAAATCAAGCTTTGGAAATTTTTTCTTTATCTCTTTTTTTACATTAACCATTTGTGTCCTTTTGTTATTTGATATTTTATATTTAAATGATTACATGATGGTTACTCTTTTTTTTCTTTTTTCTTTTGTTTGTTTATGGTAAACTCCACAAAAAAGTTAAAGGAGAGGTTTTTGAACAAATCATTAGTTACAAATTTATTATCTTTATTGGTAGTTATTTTAGGTTTTGTTTTAAAACAAGATATGCTTTTTATGGTGGGACTTTTTGCTTTAAGTGGAGCTATAACAAATGCTCTAGCAATTCATATGCTTTTTGAAAAAGTTCCTTTTTTATATGGTTCTGGTGTCGTTGAAAATAGATTTGAAGAGTTCAAAAAAGGAATTCATTCTTTAATAATGGAACAATTCTTTACAAAAGAAAATTTGCAAAAATTCTTTGAAGAAGAGCTTACTTCAAAAAAATCAAATTTTGACTTATCTCCAATATTAGAAAAAACAAATTTTACACCAGCTTTTGACTCACTAAAACAAGCAGTTTTAGAATCTCCATTTGGAAATATGTTAGGAATATTTGGAGGAGAGTCTGCTTTAGAGCCTTTAAAAGAGCCTTTTGTAGGGAAACTAAAAGGTGCCATTGTTACTATTTCAAAGAATGAATCTTTTCAAAACTCTTTACACGAAAGTTTAGGCACATCAAATATCAGTGATGACATTTATGAGAAGGTTAGCTTAATAGTAAATAGTAGACTAGAAGAATTAACTCCTGTGATGGTTAAAGAGATTGTTCAAAAGATGATTAAAGAGCACCTTGGCTGGTTAGTTGTTTGGGGTGGAGTCTTTGGCGGTCTTATTGGATTAGTTTCAACTACAGTAAGGTAGTATTTATATAAATGTGAATAACACTTTTTTATAAGTGTTTTTCACATAAGCTTACTGTAAAAATTTAGAATAAATATTAAGCTAAATTCTTACCATTAAAATTATTTTTATTTACTCCTATAACAACATTGTCAGATATCTCTTTAGTTTTCTTTGCAATATCATTTGTTTCTTCTGCAATAGCTGCATTTTCTTGTGTAACTTTGTCTAACATATTAACTGCATCTGCAATTTGTTGTATTCCTAAGTTTTGTTCGTTTGCCGCTGCTGCAACATCATTGATTAAGTTACTCGTTTCTATAATTCTATTTTCTAAAGTAGTAAATCCTTCAATCATATTAGAACTAATATTTTTACCATTATTAGCTTTTTCTGTAGCAGTTTCAACTAAATTTTTTATATCTTTTGCAACTTCTGCACTTCTTGAAGCTAAGTTTCTCACTTCTTGTGCAACAACTGCAAAACCTTTTCCAGCTTCTCCTGCAGTTGCAGCTTCAACTGCTGCATTTAGAGATAAAATATTTGTTTGAAATGCTATTTGATCAATCATAGTTATAGCTTCACTTATATTTAGCACTGTATTATTTATATCATCCATGGAAGTTGCTGTATCTGTTGCTAATTGTTTACCTTTAGTAGCTGAATCTTTTGTCTCATTTGATATTGAATGCATCTGTTGTGCTTTAATATTTGTTTGTTCAATATTACTTGTAATTTCTTCAATTGAAGCAGCTGTTTCTTCTAATGACGCAGCTTGTTTAGTTGCATTGCTACTAATTGTTCTAACACTATTTGATAGATTATCAGCACTTTGTTTTAAAGAAACACCATCTTCTTGACTATCTTGTAACATTTTTGTAATCATTTCATTCATGTGAATAATTTCTTTACCTATCTTACCAGAATTAGCTCCAAGTTTTATCGTAAAATCTCTATTTGAATAACTCTCTAGGGTATGAATAATTTTATTTATATCTTTACCAACTTGATTTTCCAATTGTTCTAACATATGATTTAAAATATCTTTTAATTCATTTAATGAATCAGTAGAAGTTATTTTTGTTACTCTACTATCAAATTTTCCTTGAGTAATAGTACTTGCGATACCTTTAACATCATCAATTAGAGCCATATCTTGTTGTGTAGATGTTTTTATTTTTTCTACATTTTCGTTAATAGAGTGAGCCATTCTTCCAAATTCACATGTCGTATTTATATCAATCTCTTTTGTTGCAGATTTTTTTGTATTTAAGAATTCAAAAAAACTTTCTAAGCCAAATGATATTTTTTTAAGGTAAATATTTAATTGTTTAATTGAAAGTAGAATAATTATTGCAATTATAATTAGACTTATTAGCGAAGATATGATTGATATATTTCTAATAAAATTAGCATTTGCAAGGTACTCTTCTTTTGGAGCAGAGATAACAAAAGTCCAATTTGTACCTGTATCTTTCACATTAAATGGTTGAGAATAATAAACCGATGTTTGCCCAGTGATAAATGAATCTTTAAAGAAGAAATAATTCTCTCCTTTTTTACTCTTTTCAAGCATCTCTACATAATCTTTATCATTTTTGACAATATCAAGTAGTTTCTTATTTTGAACTTCTTCTTTTGGATGCCCTATTATTATTCCATTATTATCAACAATAAAACCATATCCATTTTCATATAATTTGACACGAGAAGCTAAGTCTGATAAACCTTTTAAAAGAAAATCAATTCCAGCAGAACCAATAAATTCTCCATCTTTATACATAGGAATACCAACTGTTATAAATAATTCTTCAACTCCATCAATTTTCCAATAGTATGGTGCTGTTATAAAAGGCTTACCAGCATCTTTAGGTCCTTTAATCCATCCTTTTGATTCATCATAAGGAGCACCTGAAGCAACTACTATTCCATTTTTTGATTTTGAAGTAAATGGATGAAAAATTCCAAGCTTATCATATACAGTTCCAGCTTGGGGATTTTCTATTTTAGGAGTTAGTTTTTCTCCATATTTAGGACTATACCAAATGCTATTAATAGTTTTATTTTCATTTAAAATAGATTTTTGCAAAGAAATTATTTCATCTTTGTCTATTTGTGTATTATTAACTGCAGATGATTCTATTCTAGCGGCAAAAGCTTGTGCAACAGAAATTGCTGTATCAAGTTCGCTTTTAATTTCAATTGCATTTTTTGAAGCAAATGTTTCTCTAAATGCTTCTGCATCTTTTTGTGCAGCTTTATAAGAAAAGTTAACAATTGCAAGTGAAGCAAGAGTTAAAACAACAAAAACGGTTCCAAGTATTTTTATTAGGAGTTTCTTTCCAAAACTAGATTTTTTCCTCATTGTAGATTCCTTTTAATAAGTTTAATTTAATATATATAAAAAATATATGCATAATTATAATTATATTTAAAATTTAAAAGAATAATTATAAAAGGAAGTTTTATTCTTCCCTTGTTTTAAATTTTAAACCTCAAATTAATGCTTATTTAAATACAATACTTTTTAAAAAAAATAGTATGAATTATTTTAAAGTAGTACCTTTAGGAGATAAATTGGAAAATATTGAATTAGTAGTTATATTAGAAGTAGAAAATTTAAAAGATAAAGAGAAGTTTGAAAAGCACTTAAAAAAAGAGGGATTTAAAATAGTTCCAGAGGAAGAGTTTGTTTATACTGGGATTTCAAGTACAACAACATTTTCTACAAAAGCATATATTTTAGAAGTATTTAAAAAAGGTTTACAAAAAACCGAGTTTGACTCTTGTAATATGGTTTTTTTACTTAATGAAACACCATACCCTCCATATACTTATGACAAAACTACAAATGATTTTGAAGAGGTTAAGTAGTATTGAACGGCTTATTTGAATTTTTTAAAGAGAAAAATGAATGTAAACTTTTAATAGTAAGTGATGATAAAGAGGCACAAGAAGCCTCTGATGTATTATCTTATAATCAAAAAAAACCTTTTGTATTAGCTGATTTTAGAGCAAATTTTGGAGATGACTTACTCTCTTTTTCAGAAGAATTACAAAATATCACAAAAACTTTAAATGAGTTTTACTCTTATAAGAAAGAGAATAAAGTTCTAGTTGTACCCTTACGAACAGCTTCATATAAAATGCCAGTTGAGAAGTGTTTTGACTCTTTTAAAATAGAGTTTGCTTCAACTATTGATTTGGATAAATTAAAAGATAAACTTTACAATTGGGGATATTATTTTGTAGATATTGTTACAAGTGAGGGAGAAGTCTCTCTTCGAGGTGATATACTTGATATTTGTCCTTTAGGAGCAAATAAAGGTTTTAGAGTAAGTTTGTTTGATGATGAGGTTGAAAGTATCAGAGAGTTTGATATTGAAGATCAAAAATCATCAAAAGAAGAGATAGACTTTTTTAATATTACTCCTGCATTTTTAGCTTTGAATGAAGAAGAGATAAATAGGATAAATGAAGAGCTTGAAACTGTACAAAGTGATGCTTTTATAAAAGATATTCACTCTTTAGGGTTTTGGTATTTGGATGATTTGGGAGAGTATTTGCCTTCTAAGTTTACTTCATATATTACTTATACTGCCCTTGATGAACTTGATGAAGCATATATCTTTGAAGCAAAAAGAATCGATAAAGAGAAGTTTTTAACTCTACCGAAAATACCAAAAGCGAAAAAATACCAAAAAATAGAACCTGCAAATATAAAAGAGTTTTTGAGTTTTCATGAAGGTAAAAAACATATAATCATTTCAAGTACTGAAGCTAAGGTAAAAAGCTTTGATTTAGAACTAAGTGATAAAAATATCAAGTATGTTTTTGAACCATATATTATAAATTTAGTAAGTGATGATGAGGTCATTATATCACTTAACAAAGAGATAAAGAAAAAAAGAAAAAAGAAAATTAAGCTTGTACTTGATGAACTTCTTGTAAATGACTATGTAGTTCATGAACAACATGGTATTGGACAGTATAAAGGAATAGAACCTGTTGTTGTAATGGGTGCAAAAAGAGATTTTGTAATAGTTGCATATGCAAATGAAGATAAACTTTTAATACCAGTTGAAAATATAGATTTAATAGATAGGTATGTGGCAGATGGTAGTTCTTATGCTGTTGTTGATACACTTGGTAAGGGAAGTTTTGCAAAACTAAAAGATAAAGTAAAAGATAGACTTTTTGCAATTGCAAATGATATTATAAAATTAGCAGCTGCAAGAGAACTTGTAAATGGCATAAAAATAAATTGTGATAAAAAGATATTAAAAGATTTTAGCACTAGTGCCGGTTTTGATTATACTAAAGATCAAAAAAGAAGTATAAATGAACTCTTTGATGATTTAAGTAGTGGAAAAGTGATGGATAGATTACTTTCTGGTGATGTTGGTTTTGGTAAAACAGAAGTTGCGATGAATGCACTTTTAGCAGTTATCTTAGATGGATATCAAGCTCTTTTTGTATGTCCTACTACTTTGTTGGCTTCTCAACATTTTCATAGTATGAAAAAAAGGTTTGATGGATTTGGGATAAGAATGGCTCAACTTGATGGAAAAACAACTGCAAAAGAAAAAACTTATGTTAAAAAAGCATTAGAAAGTGGAGATATAGATTTAGTAGTTGGAACTCACTCTTTACTTGATATTAAAACAAAAGATTTAGCTTTGGTTGTGATTGATGAAGAACACAAGTTTGGTGTAAAACAAAAAGAGAAATTAAAAGAACTAAGAGAAGATGTTCATATTTTTTCAATGAGTGCAACTCCAATTCCACGAACTCTAAACTTAGCCTTGTCAAAACTAAAAGGTATGAGTTCACTTTTAACTCCTCCAACTGAGAGATTAGGTGTTAGATCTTATGTAAAAGAGTTTGATGAAAAACTTATAAAAGAGATAGTTTTAAGGGAAAAAAGAAGAGGTGGACAGCTTTTTTATGTGCATAATAATATTGCCTCAATGGAAGCAAAAAAAGCAGATATGGAAGATCTTATTCCAAATATAAAAATTGAGATGATTCACTCAAAAATTACACAAGTAAAAGCTGAAAAATTAATCGAAGATTTCAACGATGGTAAATTTGATATTTTACTTGCAACTTCAATAGTAGAATCAGGACTTCACTTGCCAAATGCAAACTCTATGATAATTGATGGTGCAGATAGATTTGGAATAGCAGATTTACATCAACTAAGAGGAAGAGTAGGGCGAGGGCATAAAGAAGGTTTTTGTTATTTTATAGTGGAAGATAAGAAAAAAATCACAAGTGATGCCATAAAAAGATTATTGGCTTTAGAGTCGAACTCATACTTAGGAAGTGGAACAGCCTTAGCTCACCAAGACTTAGAAATAAGAGGTGGTGGTAATATCATAGGTGAAGCTCAAAGTGGACATATCAAACAAATAGGTTATGGGCTATATCTTAAGATGTTAGAAGATACCTTAGCAACACTTAGTGGAGAATCAAAAGAAGAGAGTCAAATAGTAGATATAAAACTTGCTATTTCTGCGTTTATTTCAAGTGATTACATAGTAGAAGATAGAGTAAGACTTGAACTTTATAGACGACTTGGAAAAGCAAAATCAAAAGAAGCTATTTATGAAATTGAAGAAGAGATGGAAGATAGATTTGGGAAACCAGATACTCCAACAAAACAGTTTTTAGAACTAATTATGATAAAAGTTTTAGCTTTACAAAAAGAGATAAAAACGGTATCAAGTTACGAGATGAATGTAACTTTCACTAAAAATGATGATACAAAAGAGACAATCAAATCTCCAAGTAAAGATGATGATGATATTATTGCCACGGCTTTAAAGTATTTAAGAAAATAATTCTTAAATACTTATACATACCTTATTTCTACCAGTTTCTTTTGCTTTATAAAGTGCTTCATCGACTAATTTATAAACACTATCAGCACTTTGAAGTTTTTCTCCTTTTGTAACAACTAATCCAATTGAAATAGTTAAGTAAGGACTTATTTTATTCGCTTTATGTTCAATTCTTAAAGCTTCAATTTCATTTTTAATTGAATTTGCATATGCTAAGGATTCTTCTTCATTTTTATATGAGAAAAGAATCCCAAACTCTTCTCCTCCTAATCTAAATGCAAAATCACTTGCTCTTGCAGTATTTTTAATTAATATTTCAGAAACTTTTACAAGCGCTTCATCTCCTTTTTGATGTCCATACGTGTCATTATAAAGTTTAAAGTAATCAATATCTAACATAATAAAAGCAAGAAAATAGTTATTTCTTTTTGCTCTGTTTATTTCTTCTTCAATTTTTGTATTAAAGTATCTTCTGTTGTATGTTTGTGTTAGCTCATCTGTTATTGATAGATATTCAACTCTCTTTTTATCTGTTATATTTTGTTTTATTCCTGTATAACCTTTTATTTTCCCTTTATGATAAGTTGGATAAATAGTTATTTTTACCCAATATATTTCACCATTTTTATTTTTATTTTTTAATTCACCTTCCCAAATATTACCATTTAATAAAGCTTTCCACATCTGTTTATAAGTCTCTTTTGGAATACCAGGGTGACGAACTATATTATGTGATTTACCTATTAACTCTTCTTCTGCATACCCAGATATTTTACAAAATGAATCATTAGCACTTGTTATTTTACCTTTAGCATCTGTAGTTGATATGATTACATTTTTATTAACAATTTCTAAAAGGTCTCGAACTCTTTTTTCTGCTTTATTTCTAAGTTTCAATGTTTTGTTTAGTTTTTTTGCAATAGTTCTAAACTCTGTAAAAGAAAATTTATCTAAATTTATTTTTTTCAGATTTGAAGAAGCTGAATTAAAAAGCGAAATTAAATTTATTATATTTGATTCAATAAAAGAGGTTATTCTTTTAGATACAAAGTAAATAAGAATAAATAAAAAAACAAATATTAAAAGAATAATACTCGATTTTGTAAAAATTGCATTTTTCAATTGATTTTGTTTTTTTAATAATTCATTATCAAGTTCATCCATATATGAACCTGTACCAATAATCCATCTCCATTTTGCATACTCTTTTACAAATGCTAGTTTTTCATACTTTTCATCAGCAGAGTTCAATTTTTTAAATTTATAAAAGAAAAATCCACCATCAGGATTCTTTAATGCCTCTAGTTGCTTTTTAAACAGGGATTCATTTGGATATTCTATAGGTGGAATGGCTTCTTTTCCATCGTGAATTAGTGCTTTTTTATCTAAAGTGTTAATGAAAAAATATCCATCTTTACCATATCTAATTGAAGCAATATATTTTAATACTTCATTTTTACTCTCCTTAGTAAGGTCATCGATATAAAACCCCATTCCTATATGCCAATTATATGGTTCAAATAGTTTAATAAAGGACAATTTATCATATGATTTATTATCATCAGTATTGGGTTTGATAAAATAGTTATCAACAAAACCCTCTTTTTTATTTAAAGCGATATTACTTTGTTTTTGGATAAAATAATTTCCTTTTTCATCTTTTAAATTCCAAATATCTTTATTATCTTCTAAATAAGATTTTTTATTAAAAAGTATTGCTCGGCCTTGATTTGAATTAATAAAAAAGTATGTATCTGATTCATAAGTAATATTCTCAAGTGAAGTTATTATAAGATATTGAATCTCTTTTTCATTTTTTGTATTTTTGTATTTATTATATATCTTGTAAGCAATTAAATAAGCATCATTAACTCTATTTCTTAATTTCTCTTTTGTTTTTATTTTAATATTTTTTTCATTATATGATATATAGTCATACATCTTATTTACTTCACGCTTTATTTCATTTTTCTTTTGATTAATAAAATCACTTCTAATTTGTTCACTTTCTTTTAAGAAATTTTTGTATTCAAAAAATGTACTAATTGTAAATGCAAGAAATGTAGATATTATAGCTGTGTAAAAAATGGCTTTTAAGATTAAGTTAGATAATTTCATTTCAAGACTTTTATAATTTTATATATTATATTATAAAATAGGTATTAAAGGTATAAAAATAGTAATTTGACATGTGAATAAATAAAATTTTATAGCATATTTTCTCTTTTATTATAAGCTTAGATAATAATATTATTTATAATAAATTAATATTTAAGTTGTATACTTACAAAAAAATAATAAGTTTAAATTATTAAAGAATCAAGAAATGTACAATTATTTAAGAATCTTCAAATTTTATATTGATGGCTTTAAAAGTCTAACTATAGGTAAAACTTTATGGAAAATCATAATTATAAAATTAATTGTAATTATAACTCTTCTAAATTTTTATATTTATGACAAATCATTAAATAGTGAATATAAAACCACTAAAGAAAAAATAAATTTTGTATATAAAAATATCACAAAGGACTAAATATGGAAGCACATTTAGTAGATTGGTCTAGGGCTCAATTTGCATTAACCGCTATTTATCATTGGCTTTTTGTTCCATTAACTTTAGGATTAGGATTTATCATAGCTTTTATGGAAACTATTTATGTAAAAACTGGCGATGAATTTTGGAAAAAAACAACAAAATTCTGGATGGGATTATTTGCTATAAACTTTGCTATAGGGGTTGCAACTGGTCTTATTATGGAGTTTGAATTTGGAACTAATTGGGCAAATTATTCGTGGTTTGTTGGAGATATTTTTGGCGCTCCTTTAGCAATAGAAGGACTTTTGGCATTTTTTATGGAGTCAACTTTTTTTGCTGTTATGTTTTTTGGTTGGGATAAGGTAAGTAAAAAATTTCATCTTCTTTCAACTTGGCTTGTAGCCATTGGTTCAAATTTAAGTGCTTTGTGGATTTTAGTAGCAAATGGTTGGATGCAATATCCTGTTGGAGTAAAATTTAATCCAGATACAGTTAGAAATGAGATGAATAATTTTTGGGATGTGATTTTATCTCCAGTTGCCATAACAAAATTTTTACACACAATTTCAAGTGGTTATATTATGGCTTCTTTATTTGTAGTAGGAGTATCTGCTTGGTTTTTATTGAAAAAAAGAGAAACCAAATTTGCAAAAAAATCAATGATAGTTGGTGCTACTTTTGGACTAATCACTTCAATATTTATTTTATTAACGGGAGATGAATCAGCCCACCAAGTTGCTTTAAAACAACCTGTAAAATTAGCAGCAATGGAAGGTTTATATGAGGGTAAAGAGAAAGCTGGAATAACAGGTATTGGTATTTTAAATCCTAAGAAGAATTTAAATAATGATGAAGAGAGTTATTTATTTGAAATCAATGCTCCTTATGCCCTTTCTTTTTTGGCTTTTCATGATATAGATTCTTTTGTTCCTGGTTTAAAAGATTTGGTTTATGGAAATGAAAAATATGGTATCGAATCTGTTAAGTCAAAAATGCTAAAAGGAAAAATTGCAATTGATGCTCTAAAAGAGTACAAAGAAGCAAAAAAAAGTGGTGATATGGTAAGTCAGCTAACAAGTAAGTCTATTTTAGAAAAAAACATGAAATACTTTGGGTATGGACATTTGAAAAAACCAGAAGATGTTGTTCCTCCTGTTGCAATTACATTTTATTCTTTTCATACAATGGTAGCTCTTGGAACATGGTTTTTCCTTCTTTTTGTTTTGATTTTATTTTTTAGTATAAAAAGAGAGATATCAAAATATAAACTTCTTTTAATATTTTCAATAGTCTCTATTCCTTTAGGATATATTGCAAGTGAAGCAGGCTGGATAGTTGCTGAAGTTGGTAGACAACCTTGGGCTATACAAAATTTGATGCCAGTTGGAATTGCTGTTACTGATATCTCATCTACAAGTGTACAAGCAACCTTTTTTCTGTTTGCTGTTTTATTTACATTGCTTCTTGTAGCTGAGATAAAGATTATGCTTAAACAAATATCTCTTGGTTTTGAGGGAGGACATTAATATGTTTGAAAATCTTACTTTACTTCAATTACAACAGTATTGGTGGATAATAATTTCACTTTTAGGTGGCTTATTTGCTTTTATTATGTTTGTTCAAGGTGGTCAAACACTATTGGGGAGATTATCAAAGGGTGATGAGACGTTAAAAACTATGCTTATAAATTCTCTTGGTAGAAAATGGGAATTAGGTTTTACTACATTAGTACTTTTTGGTGGAGCACTTTTTGCTGCTTTTCCTTTATTTTATTCTACAAGTTTTGGTGGAGCGTATTGGGTATGGATGGCAATTTTATTTTGTTTTATTATTCAAGCGGTAAGTTATGAATTTAGAAAAAAAGCTAATAATTTTTTAGGGCAAAAAGTTTATGAGTTGTTCCTTTTTATAAATGGAAGTGTAGGTGTGATTTTATTAGGAATTGCAATAGCTACTTTTTTTTCTGGTTCAAGCTTTAGTGTGGATACAAATAATTTCTCACATTGGCATGGCTCATATAGAGGATTAGAAGCTGCAAGTAATATATTTAATCTATCTTTAGGTTTTGCACTATTTTTTCTAGTGAGAATTTCAGGAGCCTTATATTTTATAAATAATATTGATAATGAAACCATAAAACAAAGAGCAATAAGAAGTATAAAAATTGATATGCTTTTTTTTCTATTTTTCTTTTTGATTTTCTTATATTTACTTTTGAGTAAAAGTGGTTTTGCTTATGATAATAATGGATTGGTATATTATCAAGAGTACAAATATTTATATAATTTTGTAGAAATGCCAATAGTTTTAGGAATGTTCTTAATAGGCTTGTTGATGGTTATAATTGCAGTTTTTATGACCATTCATTTTAATAAAACTTGTTGTATCAAAACAGCTGGTGTTGGTATCGTATTAACTGTAATGGCTTTATTTTTAAATGTTGGATTAAATGGAACTTCATATTACCCTTCATTTTATGATATTCAAAGTTCATTGACTATTCAAAATAGTTCAGGAAGTCATTATACTTTGACTACTATGTCTTATGTTTCACTAATTGTTCCTTTTGTTTTGGCATATATAACTTATGCTTGGTATCAAATGGACAAAGTGAAAATAACTAAAGATGAGATGGAAAATTCTCATACTCATAAATATTAGGAGTTAAAATGGAGTATTTAAGTTCAATTATTTGGCTTGTTTCCTGGCCTCTGGTGATTTATATTTCTTTTAAATTGATAGAACATAATATAAAGAAAATATAGATTTAATACAAAATAATATATAAAAAGGACAATAAAATGATTACATTCCCTCTAAAAACAAATAAAGAAAATGCAGCGGTATCACCACTGTTTGGTAAAGCAAAATATTTTGCTTTTTTTGATGGCAAAAATTTAAGTGTTGAAGAAAATCCATATGGAAAAGGTTCAAAACTTATTAATTGGTTTAATGAAAAAGGCGTAGATACAATAGTAATAAAAGAGATGGGTTCTAAACCTTTTGAAGCTATTTCTAAAACGCCTATAAAAGTATTGTATGCAGGTAATGATAGAGTTACTACAAATGAGGTATTAGAAAACTATACAACTAATAGTTTAAAAGAGTTATCAATAGATGAACTTCAAAAAATAGTTAAAGAACATAAAGGAGATAAAAGTTCTTCTTGTCATTCACATTCACATGAAGGTGAAACTAAAAAGAGTTGTCATAAAAAAATGGTAGCTCAAAATCCATATGTTTTTTTAAATAAATAGTACAAAGCTTCTCGCTTTGTACTAAATTTTTAAATAGTTCTCCACTTAGCAGGACCAGTAGTGTGAATAGAAGTACCCTCAGTATCAACAGCTACAGTAACAGGCATGTCTTTAACCTCAAATTCATATATAGCTTCCATACCAAGTTCTTCAAATGCTA
>NZ_PDJV01000026.1 GCF_004116465.1 Arcobacter sp. F2176 | reverse complement strand
ATTATAATCTTAATAATAATTAATCAATTTTATTTTATAAGTATAAAATTTATAAATTAATATTATTATTAAAGAATATTTTAACTAAATGAAAGAGTGAAAAAATTGACCAAGGTCAAGAAATGAATAATAATTCACTAAAGTTAAATTTTTTAAAATATAAAATCTGTTCACCTATTATTAACACAATTTCGATAAAATGACTACACTACTATAAATAATTTTTAAATGATGCGAAGGAACTAGATGAAACATATAAAAAAAATATCAGACTATGCAGTTGTTGGTGGATTAGGTGCTATACTAATCACTGGGCTAGTAGGATGTGGAGATAATTCAAATAATAATCAAGAGGGACAAAACAGTGCTTTTACAAATGCTAGCCAAAAACAAGCTGCCTTTGTAGTTATTGAAGAGAGTAAAGAAGGAAAATATAAGATTGTAGATGAATTTCCCTCTTCTAAAACAACAATTGTATTAAGAAAACCAGATGGAAGTGAAAAGATTCTTAGTCAAGCGGAAATACAAAAACTAGTAAAAGAAGAAGAAATGAAGATTGACAATGGAACTTCTGCTTTAACAAATCCTGAAATGTCAAGTGGGGGAATGGGACTTGGTGGAGTTTTATTATCATCAATTGCTGGAGCAATGATTGGTTCATGGATTGGAAATAAATTATTCAATAACCAAAACTTTCAATCTCAAAGAAGAACACAATACAAATCTCCTCAAACATACTCTAAAAGTCAAAGTTCATTTACAAAAGCTGCGAATACAAGCAAAACTTCAACTTCAAGTAAAAAAAGTGGTTTTTTTGGTGGAGGAAGCTCTTCAAAATCTAGTTCGTCTTTTGGTTCTAGATCTTCTGGCTTTTTTGGTGGTTGATAAATGAAATTACAAAAACTAAAACCTCTTACAAATGAGTACTTAGAATCAATAGGATTTGTTTGGCATACAGATGAAGATGAAACTTCATATATATCAGATGAGATAGTTCAAATAAGTGAAGAAGAAGCTAATGCTTACTACGAAGCTACAAATGAACTATATGATATGTTTTGTGAAGCTGGAGATTATGTTATAGAAAACAATCTATTTCATGAGATAAATATTCCATTTAACTTAGTAAATCTTATAAAAGAATCTTGGGAAAATGATGTGCATTGGCATTTATATTCAAGATTTGATTTAGCTGGTGGAATAGATGGTAAACCTATAAAACTAATCGAATTTAATGCAGATACTCCAACTGCTATTTTTGAAACAGCAATTATTCAATGGGCTATGCTAAAAGCCAATAATTTAGATGAAGCAAGTCAATTTAATAACTTATATGATGCATTAAAAGATAATTTTAAAAGAATCATCACAATGGAAGATGATATTGAAAAGTTTGAAGAGTTTTACAAAGATTTAGGTTGGAAAATACTTTTTTCTTCTATTGCTTCTAGTAGTGAAGATATTAATACAACCAAGCTTTTACAACATATTGCAACAGAAACTGGCTTTAATACTGATTTTGAGTATATTGATAAAGTTCAATTCAATGATGAAGGTATTTTCAAAGACGATATTAACTTTGAATTTTGGTTTAAACTTATACCTTGGGAAAATATTGCCATAGATGAAAGTGAGTTAGCTTTGATTTTAGAAGATATAGTTGCTAACAAAAAAGCAATTATTTTCAATCCAGCTTATACTTTGATGTTCCAATCAAAAGGTTTTATGAAAATTCTTTGGGACTTATACCCAAATCATCCACTTTTACTTGAAACTTCATTTGAACCACTTATTGGTAAAAAACAAGTTGAAAAAAGATGTTTTGGAAGAGAAGGTGCAAATGTTGCTATTATTAATAGTGACAATTCACTAGATATGAAAACTGATGGTGATTATGAAGGTTTTAAAGCTATCTATCAAGAGTATGTAGAACTTCCAGTAGATGAAAGTGGAAATTCATACCAAGCAGGAGTATTTTCTGCTTATGAAGCTTGCGCATTAGGATTTAGAAAAGGTGGCAAGATTTTAAATAATATGTCAAAATTTGTAGGTCATATTATAAAATAAACAAGAATTTTTCTTGTTTATTTAAAAGAACTTTTATTATCTCTTTCTTCCATATATTCTAATAGAATCTTAAAACTTTTTTCTATATTGTCAAAAACTTTTAACAACAAAACAGGAGTATGAGAAAGCTTTTTACTTAAGTCTTCTTTTCTAGCACTATCATCTCTTATATCTATTTCCCCGTTTGTTAAAACAATATCATATTTTCTTTTTCCATCTGTAAAACAAATACTAAAAGGAATATAATAATCATCTTCATCGTCACAATACCAACTAGGATCTCTTCTTAAAAAAACATAAGGTAAATCTCCATCAATTTGACAATGTAAGAGTTTACTTTTATTAAAAACTATTTTTCTCATATTTACTATATTTATTATAGATTTTTTTAGCCTTTTTTGTACTCTTTTATGTAACATTTTCCAAAGAAATGAATTAATCTTTTTTGAACCATCAAGATGTCCTAAATTATCTTCATTCATATAATATATATTTGTCATCGTTGTTCTTTATAGTTTATATAGTTTTCTAAAGTAGAAAAATCAATCTCATTTTTAAATTCTATTTCTAAATCCATCAAAACTAAATTTTTAATATGAAATTTTTCTAATTTAACAAAGTCTTTTGCAGTAGTTAAAATAGTAAAATCTTTATAAGACTTTTCAACTACCTCAATATCTAGTTTTGTGAAATTGTAATGGTCAGGGAAAGAGACTAATTCACAAGTAGTTGGAACAAAGTCTAAAAGTCTTTTTGCCTTTGAAATTGCTGTTAAAATAACTATTTTGGA
The DNA here is from genome assembly GCF_004116465.1 of Arcobacter sp. F2176. NCBI lineage: Bacteria > Pseudomonadati > Campylobacterota > Epsilonproteobacteria > Campylobacterales > Arcobacteraceae > Arcobacter > Arcobacter sp. F2176. The sequence continues at coordinate 26,866 of NZ_PDJV01000026.1, read as the reverse complement.
AGGTAGTTCTTCTAATAACTTATCTTCTTTTTTAAATTTTACAACTCTTTTAAAATCAACACCCTCTTTTAAAACCATATTAGCAGTTGCATACATCATTTTAGGTTCTCTATAACCACCACTTGGCAGACAAAATATATTTTCAGGCTCTTTATAAGGTCTTAATAATATATCAAATTTATTTATATGATATTTTGAAAAACCATCATCTAAAAAAACTAATTTACATCCAAGCTCTTTTGCTTTTAAAATAGCTTTTACTCTATCTTCACTAACTATTACTGAAGCCTTTGTTAAAGAATTTGCTAAAAGCATAGCTTCATCGCCACTTACACTTACATCTTCTAAAATTTTTCCATTCTGACTTATTACATAAAGTCCTTGGGATTTTCTTCCATAGCCTCTTAATATAACTGCTACATCTTCTTTATCTTTTGCAAGGGCAATTGTTATGGGAGTTTTTCCACTTCCACCTACTACTATATTTCCAATTGAAATAATTGATATACCAAAATCTAATTTTCGAGAAGATGACATACGCTTAAAAGCTATAATTATCATATAAATTAAAGTAAATGGAATAAGTAAAAAAGAGATGATTTTTTGAAAAGGTGTTGGAAAGAAGAGATACTCTTCTATCCAAATATTAAATTTTTGTTTTAACAACTATTAAATCCAAGAAGAAGCAATATCAATGATTTGATCACAGATATAATTTACCTCTTCATTTGTAAGTCCTGGATAAATAGGAATAGATAAAATTTGTTGATAAGATGTTAAAGCACTTCCATAAGTAGTAATTTTAATATTATATTTTTGTTTATAATAATTTAATAGATGTAAAGGAATATAATTTAATCCAGTATTAATACCTCTCTCTTTTAACTCTCTAGCAAAAGCATCTCTATTTCTTGAGATTTTAATGATATAGTGAGTAAAGATATGTTCTTCTTTTTGTTTAGGTATCTCTATATGTTTTACACCTGTAAGTCTCTCTTTATAGATTTTTGCAATTTCTTTTCTTCTTTTTATAAAACTATTTGTTTTTTTTAGTTGCGCCAAAGAAAATGCTGCATCTAATTCACTTAGGTCATATTTATGTCCAATATCAACAACATCATAGATATAATCTAAATTTCCATAATCATCATATGTAGTTGTAACAGCATGAGTTCTAAGTAATTTAGCACGAGATGCTAATTCTTCGTCATTTGTAACAATAACTCCACTATTACTTACATCTGTTTTACCATTTGATGGATTTGTTGAAAAAACTGTCATATCAGCATTTAAAGAACCAACTGTTTCATCATTGTATGTAACTCCAAGAGCTGAAGTACAATCTTCTATTAATATTATTTCATATTTTTTACATATAGCATATAATCTATCTAAATCAGGAGTTTGTCCTGCAACAAAAGAGATAATAGCACCTCTTAGTTTTTTAGAATTATTCTCTTCCAATGCTTTTTCAAACTTATTTAAATCGATATTCATATCATCTATATTTATATCAATAAAAATAGGCTCTGCATCAAAGTGTCTTACAACTTCAGGTACATTTACAAAAGAGTTTACAGACATTAATATTTTGTCACCTCTTTTTAACTTAATCGCACTAAGAGCTAGATGCAAAGCAGATGTTCCATTACATGTAGAAATAGCATACTTTGCACCAATAAATTTAGCCATATTCTCTTCAAATTCAAGTACCTTTGAACTATCTTTTTTAAGTTCCAAAACTGTTTTTAACTGTGCTAGTTCTTCTTCACCAACCGATGATTTATAAAATGCTATTTCTTTCATATTAACTCCATTTAATTTTTGCTATTGTTGGAAGCTTACCTTTGAATGCGTTAGCTTTCATTCTATAAATAATCATGTCAATAAGTTCTTTATCAACACCATTGTTTATTAACTCATCAGCTGAGATTTCCTCATCAACTAATTTTTTAAGTACTTCATCCATCTGTTTATAAGAGTATCCTAGTTCATCTTCATCACTTTGACCTTCCCATAAATCAGCACTTGGTCTTTTTCCTAAGATAGATTCAGGAACTCCTAAAAATTTACCAAATTCGTATTCATCACTTTTATACATCTCCCCTATTGGATTAATAGCACAAGCTACATCTCCAAATATAGTTCCATACCCTAAAAGAATTTCACTTTTGTTTGAAGTACCAACAACTAAAGATTTATCTCTAGCACTTACATCATATAAAACTGACATTCTCATTCTTGCACTAAAGTTACCAATTCTTAGTTTATCACCATCCATAAATTTTTCATGGGCTTCAACCATAGGAGCAATTTCAACTATTTCATAAGCTATGTCAAACTTTTTGCATACTTCTAAAGCATGGCTTACACTTCCTTCACTTGAATAATGAGAGGGCATAAGTACACAACTCATATTTTTTCCAAATGCTTCTTTAGATAAAATAGCTACTATTGCAGAATCTAAACCACCAGATAATCCTACAGTAACTCTTTGTAGACCAGCTTTTTTGACTTCGTCTTTTAGAAATACTATTAATTGTTCTTTTATATTATTCCATTCCATAATCATTATCCTTTAATAAATTATATCTCATTTATTTTTGTTTTTTCATAAATTTGTTCAAGAAAATCCTTATTATTTTCCCTAAAATTCTCTTTTTTACTTAATAAATTTTCTTTAATATCATATAGTTCTTCTAAATCAAAATAATCTAAAAACTTTGGGTTAATATCAATTTTTTCACCAGTAGATGAAATAAGAGTTTTTATTTCATCTATAACATACTCTTTTTCTTCCATTAATTTACTTTCACAAACTTATCTAATATTGTAGTTAAATATAGTTCCATTTTTTCTTCTCCAAAATCTTTTTCTTTACTTACACAACAACCACAACAAGTTCCTGCATCAGTTAATTGACCTATTTTTTCAATTGTATCAGCATTTTTTTCTTTAATGGCATACAAAATTTCTCCAAGTGATACATGCTTACAAGCACAAACTTCATAAGAGCGAGAAAAACTCTTAGCCATTAAAAAATTCTCCTAATATATCTTTACAATAAATCTTTTTTTTGACTTTCCCAAAATCACCTTCGTTCATTAAACAGTATCTACACTCAGTACCTGCTCTAGTTTTTTCTTGCAAATCCCCCAGTGATTTTATACCTTCATTTATAATCGAATTTTTTATATCACTAATTGTAACTTTAATACAATTACAAACTTCATAATTCTTATCAAAATTTTCTAACAATTATATATTCCTACTTTTTTTAATCATTTCATATGCTTCATTTATCTCTTGTAACTTTTTAGTTGCTTCATCAATAATATTTTGACTAGCACCCTGCCCTGATATAATATCAGGATGATGTTTTTTTACCAATCTTCTATAATTATTTTTAATTGTCTTATCATCATCTTCTTTTTTTGATTCTAAAACTTCATATGCTTGTTCAAGCGTAGTTGCTTGATTTTGAGCCTGAGAAGCATAAAAGTTTTCAAAGGCATTAATCATATGATTAAAATCATTAGTTTTAATTTGTAAAGCATTTGATATATCTTCACAAATCATTTTCTCTGCATCGCTAAAAGTTTTATCAATAAAAGCAAGATTTAATAGGTATTCTAAAATTTTGAGTCTTTTTTGGTAGTCACTTTTTGTCAGTTTAAAAAGTTTTTGTGAAAGTTCTAAAGTATTATCAAAACTTTTTTTCTCATCACTATATATTTTTTTCAACCTATCTCTTATCTCTTCACTATTTTCAAAATGACTAGAAATATCAGTAAAGGTGTGTTTTAACATTTCTGCTTCTAATTCACACACACTTCCATCAGCTTTTGCAACTTTTGCCATAAGGGCAATTAAAAGACCTGCTTCATGATGGAGTAAATCTCCTTGAAAATTTTCTTTAATATTAAATTTAATATTTTCAAACTTTTCTGTTTTATAACCTCTTGCTATAAAATATAAAATAATTCCCACAAAAAGTAAAACTAATAATTTCATTTAACACCTTTTTAAATAATTAGATAGATTTTATCAAAAATAAGGTAAAATCTTTCCTTTAATAATTAAATGGAGACATTATATGTTTGGAATGGGATTTATGGAAATTATGCTAATCGCGATTATTGCGATTATTGCACTAGGCCCTGAGAAGTTACCTGATGCTATGGTATCAGTTGCACGATTTTTTAAGAAGTTTAAAAGTGGTCTTGAAGATGCAAAATCTACTCTAGACAATGAATTAAATATATCAGATATGAAAGAAGAAGCTAACAAATTTAGAAATCAAATAGAAGATGCGAAATCATCAGTTACAAAGTTTGATGATTTTGATTTAGGTGTGAAAGATATTTTAAAAGATGATAAAAATGATAAAGATAATAAAAAATCTAAAAAAGTATCATTTAAAGATGAAAAAGTAGAAGATAAAATAGAAGAAATAAAAAAAGTTGAAGAAGAAGATAAAGAAACTACTTCTGAGATAAAACCAAGTGATAAATTTAAAATTAAAAAAGAAATAAAAGAAAAAGAAGGGGATAAAGCCTAATGTTTGAAGACTTAAAACCCCATATTGCTGATCTTAGAAAAAGATTAATAATTTCAGTGTTAACTTTAGTTGTTGCATTTTTTGCTTGTTTTACATTTTATGAACCAATTTTAAATTGGATGATGGTTCCAATAGAAGCTGTTCTTCCTGCAAAATCACAAATGGTTGCAGTAGAGATTCAAGAAACATTTTTTACAGCTTTAAAAGTCGCTTTTTTTAGTGGTTTTATTTTATCTTTACCTGTAATATTTTGGCAATTATGGCTATTTTTAGCCCCTGGACTTTATGATCATGAAAAAAAGCTTGTTATACCTTTTGTATTTTTTGCTACACTAATGTTTTTATCAGGTTCTGCTTTTGCTTATTATGTAGTTGTTCCTTTTGGATTTGAATTTTTAATTAACTTTGGTTCAGCAGTTGTTACAGTATTACCTAGTATTGGTAAATATGTAGGCTTCTTTACAAAACTTTTATTTGGTTTTGGAATTGCATTTGAACTTCCTGTTATTACTTTTTTCCTAGCAAAAATTGGACTTGTTGATGACAAGATGTTAAAAGATTTTTTCAAATATGCCATTGTAATAATTTTTATTGTTTCTGCCTTATTAACTCCACCTGATGTTTTAACTCAATTTTTAATGGCCGGACCACTTATTTTACTTTATGGCGCATCAATTTACATTGCCAAAGTATTTAATCCTGCGGATACTTCTTTAGATGATGAAGAGTAATTTAGACCCATTAAAAACATCTAGCTATGATTATTTTTTACCAAAAGAACTCATAGCTAGCAAACCTTTATACCCTGCTGATAGTGCTCGTCTTTTGGTTTATGATAGAAATAGTGATACAATAACTCATACTACATATAAATACTTACTTGATTTTTTGCCTAAAAATTTAAATATCTTTTTAAATGATACTAAAGTAATAAAAGCAAGAATTTACGGCAAAAAAGACAGTGGTGGGAAAACAGAATTACTATTTAATAAACCATTATTTATGAATAGATATCAAGTTATGATAAAAGGTAAAGTTCAAAAAGGAACAAAACTATTTTTTAATGAAAACTTAAGTGCTGAAGTTCTTGAATTAAATAATGAAGATGGTACAAGAACAGTTAAATTTTTCAAAGATACTAAAGAATTAGACTTTTTATCTTTAATTGAAATATTAAATGAAATAGGTCATTTACCTCTTCCTCACTATATGAATAGAGAAGATGAAAAAGAAGATGAAAAAGATTATCAAACTTTATTTGCAAAAAATTATGGTGCAGTTGCAGCACCAACAGCATCATTACACTTCACAGATGAACTTTTAGAAAATCTTAATAATAATCATAATATCAACTATCTAACACTACATGTAGGAGCTGGTACATTTAAACCAGTTGATGCAGAAAATATTTTAGAGCATCCAATGCATAGTGAATATTTTGAAATTTCAAGAGAAAGTTTAGAATCTTTAAAAGAAAAAAACAAAACCCTTGCAGTTGGAACAACAGTTACCAGAACGATAGAATACTATGCCAGAACGAACAAAATCCAAGGTGAATGTGACCTATTTTTAAATCCAGCAAATAAACCAATAAAAGTAGACCATCTACTTACAAACTTTCATTTACCAAAATCAACTCTTATTATGTTAATAGCCTCTTTTGTAGGTTTAGAAAAGACTTTAGAAATATATGAAACTGCTGTAAAAGAAAAATATAGATTTTTTTCATACGGTGATGGAATGTTAATAATATAAAAGAAAAGGAAATTTTATGCCAAAATACGTACTATTTGATACAGAAACAACAGGAAACCAAGAAGAAGATAGAATCATACAACTAGGAGCTATGATTGTAGATGCAAAAGCTCCTATAGAAGTTTATGATGAATTATGTTTTTCTGATGTTGAAATAAAACTTGAAGCTATGGAAGTACACAATATAACACCTGATATGATTATAGGAAAACCAGAAGCTACTCAAACAAAATTTTATCAAAAACTTCAAGAGTACAATAATCCATCAAACTATTTAATTGCACATAATATAAATTTTGATTTAGGAATGATAAAAAAAGAAGGGTTTGAATCAAAATATCAAATATTAGATACATTAAGATGTGCACAACACCTCTTTCCAGAACTTCCATACCACAGACTTCAATACTTAAGGTATGCCCTTGATATTTATATGGATGAAGAGGAAGAAGCAGCAAAACATAATATAACTATAAAAGCCCATGATGCTATTGGTGATGTTTTGGTTATGAAGCTATTTTTATCACAACTTGTTGCAAAATGTAGAACTGTTTATCCAGATTTTAATCCTATGGAGAAATTAGTTGAACTTACAAAAACTCCTATATTTATCCAAACTTTTAAATTTGGTAAATATAAAGGTAAAGAGACCTCACAAGTTGCAAAAGAAGACCCTAGCTATCTTATGTGGATGATGAAAAATATGGACATGGATGAAAATTTAAAATACACTTTAGAAAAACTAACATCTACGGCAACAAATGATTACTACTAAAAATGATAAAGTCAAAATTCTTTATGTAGAAGATGATGATATAACAAGAGAAAATGCAATAGAGTATTTAGAAAACTACTTTGTAAATATTTATGAAGCAAAAGATGGTTTAGATGCTTTAAAAAAATTTGAGCAAATAAACCCAGATATAATTATTACAGATATTCAAATGCCTAAAATAGATGGTTTGGCATTTGTTAAAAATATAAGAGCAAAAAACAAAGAAGTTCAAATCATAGTTATAACAGCATATAACCACAAAGAATATCTTTTAAAAGCAATTGAACTTCAACTAGTAAAATATCTAATGAAACCAATAAAAGAAAATGAATTTAAAGATGCTCTTGAAGTTTGTATCGATAATCTAAAAAATAGTAAAACAAATATAATAAAATTAAATGAAGTTGCTATTTTTGACAAATATAATCATTCTCTTGTTGTAAATGATGAATTAATAAAGTTAAGAATAAAAGAGATTGATTTATTAACTCTACTTTTAAACAATAAAGATAGATATGTCACATACGAAGAAATAGAAAATTATGTTTGGAAAGATTTTCCTATGACCAAAGATGCTTTAAAAACTTTAGTTAAATATCTCAAACAAAAAATCTCAAAAGATATAATCTCTAATCATAATGGAGTTGGATATAAAATAAATGTATGATTTAACTACTGTTTTATCTTATGGAATAACTTTTGGGATTCTAATGATGACAATAGTATATACATTTATTAGATACATTTATTCAAAAGAACTTTTTTATTTAAGTTACTGCTTTATGCAAGTTTTTTCATTATCATATATAATTTTATATAGTAAGTTCTTTTATTATGAGCTTTTTTTTCAAGACTTTTCCCTTTTTTTTGCGACTCTTTCAGCCTTAGTATTTGCAGTAAGATTTTATGAAGGTAAATTTATTCCTAAAATTACAAATAATAAAGAACTAATATTAAATACCTTATTACTTATTTTTATAATCTTGACTGCATTTTATCATTATTTATTATTTGAATACTTACCATACACAATTATTTATGCGATACTTTTTGTATCAATAGTATTTAATTTAAACCAAGGGTTTAAAGCTACAGCAATCTATGTTATAGGATGGTCTGTAATTTGTCTTATTTTATATATTTTAAATTTTAAAACTTATTTTAAAATGCATACTCATTTGGATTTAGTATTACTAGCTTTTGCAATGGAAGCTATTTTATTTACAATTTCTGTTGCATATAAATATAATCTATTAAAAAAAGAGAATGTAGAAATAGAATCAATGCTTTTACAGCAGTCAAAACTTGCTCAAAGTGGTGAAATGATTGCAAATATAACACATCAATTTAGACAACCTTTAAATAATCTTTCATATATTTTAATAAATTTAAAAAACAAATATAAGAATAATAATTTAGAAAAAGACTACTTTGAAAGAAAAACTTCCCAAGCAAATGAACAAATAGAATATTTATCTAATACAATTGAAAATTTCAAAAATTTTTACACTGAATCAAAAGAAAAAGAAGATTTTGAGATAAGAGAAGTTATTCAAAACTCTCTTTCAATTTTAAATAGTGACATAAAAAAGATAGAAATAAATATTGATTTAATTTTTAATACAAATGAACATGTAAAAATATTTGGAATAAAAAATGAATTAGCGCAAGTTTTAATTGCAATAATTTCTAATGCAATTCATGCAGTAAAAACCATTGAAAATAGAAAAATAATAATTGAAATAAACTCAAATACTGCAGATGTGATTTTAACAATTAAGGATAATGGAGAAGGAATAAAATCTAAATTATTAGATAAAATATTTGAACCATATTTTACTACAAAAAGTACTGGGACAGGACTTGGATTATATTTATCTAAGATGATTATAGAAAAAAGTTTTAAAGGAAAACTTAATGTAAAAAGTAACCCAAAAGGAACTACTTTTTACATAAATATTGAGAAATCAGTTTAAACTATTTAGGAAAGAAAAATAGTATTTTTTTCTCCATTTTTACTTCTTTATTCTCTTTTGCATAAAATAATAAATTTATTTTTGAAGTATTAATTTTATTTTTACTAACTAAAATCAATACAGTTTTTCTTGTTTGCTTTGGGTTTAAAGTTATTGGATTATATCTTTTTATACTAATATTTTTATCTAAAACTTCAATATCAAAAGTATATCTTTTATCAGCACTATTATAAATAGTTAATAAATAATTATTTACAACTTTTCCATTTTCATCAATTTTATATAACTCTGTGTTTTTATTTATATTTACTAAAAATGGCTCTTTTTCAGACATAAAATAAGCAGTAAATAGTATACAAACAACTAAAGATAACATATAGACAAGATTTCTAGGATTTAGGAATTTCTCAAGTTTTTCTAATAAAACACTATTAGTACTTCCCCAATAAATAAGAGATTTTTTACCAAGTTTTCCCATTACACTGCTACAAGCATCAGAACACTCTAAACAGTTTATACACTCAACTTGTAAGCCTTTTCTAATATCAATATGTGTAGGACAAACTTTTACACAAGCTTCACAAGTAGTACACTCTTCATTTCCTGACCATTGTTTTACATTGAAAATAGATTTTTCATTGTTAGGATAAATTTTTCCACCTCTATTGTGGTTGTAAACAACTTGTTTTGTATTATTATCATATAAAACAGACTGAATTCTAGAATATGGACATACATAAGTACAGAAGTGTTCTTTCATAAAAACAATATCATATACTAAAAATACAACAATAGTAAGAATAAACATCACTAAGAAAAAATGATCTTGTGGTGATTTCATGTATTCAATAAAATCTTCAGGTGGTACAAAATAAAGCATAAAATTTATTGCGATAACAAAAGATAAAATTATCCATAAAAGCAATCCAATATATTTTTTTATTTTTGTAGAAGTTTTATTATAGTTTATATCTTTTTGTTTATTTTTAATTCTTCGCAATTTTAATAAAAAAGTTTCTATCAAATCTCTATAGATAACTCTAAAAATAGTTTGAGGACATCCCCAACCACACCAAACCCTACCAAACATAGATGTCATTGCAAATATTCCAATAAACAAAAACATCAATAAAAATGGCATAATAAAAAACTCATTCATATTATATACATTTCCAAGGAAATGAAAATCATATGTAACAAATGACAACAATAACAAATGATTACCATCTATTGTTATAAAAGGTGTCCCCATTATAAAAATAGTTAAAATCGCATATGTAATATATCTTTTTTTCGAATAACTCATATTTTCTCCTTTTTATAAATCTAATTGTAAAAATATTAAGTGGTATATTTGTGGTATATAAATTGAATATTTAAAAATATTAATAATTTGTAATTAATTAATTTTATTTATAAAAAATAAAGCTTAAGAAACTAACTTATAAGAAAGTTATAGCTAGAATTAACTCTTATTAAATAGAAAAATCACTAAAGGAATATGTTTGAATAAATTTACAAGAATTGGGTTTATTTTAGCAGCAGCTGGTTCAGCTGTTGGATTAGGTAATATTTGGAAGTTTCCATATATCACAGGAGAATATGGAGGTGGAGCATTTGTTATTGTTTACCTCTTAGCAATACTTTTTATAGGATTGACAATATTTATTGCAGAAACGGTTATTGGGCAACATGGAGAAGCTAATGTTTCTACATCATTTGTGAAAATGTCAAAATCTAAAAATGAAAATTGGAAGTTTGCAGCATTTATGATATTTGCTGGACTTGTGATTCTTTCTTTTTATTCTGTAGTATTAGGTTGGATTTTAAACTACATTGTTACATCTTTTCAAACACTTCCTTCTACTTCTGAAGTTGCAGGAAAAACTTTTGATAACCTTATTTCAAATGAAATTTCTTCTGAAATCTTTTATCATACACTTATAGCATTAGCAGTTATTTTTATTGTATTAAAAGGCGTAAAAGATGGAATAGAAAAAATAAATCTTATTTTAATGCCACTATTAGGTTTAATATTAATTGGGCTTTTAATTTATGCCTTGACTTTAGATAGTTTTTCACAAGCTCTTAGTTTTATGTTTGTTGCCAACTGGAGTAAAATCAATGGTGATGCCCTATTAGCTGCACTAGGACAAGCATTTTTTACTCTATCAGTAGGAATTGGTACTATTATTACTTATTCAGCATCTTTAGACAAAAATGCAAACTTTTTTAAATCATCTGCTTTAGTTGCTTTAGTTGATACAGTTATTGCTATAATTGCTGGATTGATTATCTTTACTTTCCTTTTTGATGCGGGAGCAAAAAGTGCAGCAGGACCGGGACTTGTATTTATTTCTCTTCCTGTTATTTTTTCTCAATGGGGAGTTTTAGGACATATTATTGCTATCTCGTTTTTCTCTGCCCTTGTTTTTGCAGGAATTACATCTGCTGTTTCTATGATAGAACCTGCTTTGATGTTTTTTATTGAAAGATATAAAATGACTAGATTAAAAGCAACAATAATTTGTGGTTCATTCTTCTATATAATGGGTATCATTGCTCTACTTTCTATGTCTTCAGCATATGGTACATCATTAACATTTTTTGGAAAAAATGCTTTTGATTGGATGGATTTCTTAACATCATCTATATCAATGCCAATTGCAGGAATAGTAACTTGTATCTTTTTGGGTTATTATGTAGACAAACAACTACTTCAAGACAAATTTACAAAATTTGTATCTTTAGCAGTATTTAATATTTGGTATGCTTTGATTAAATATATTGTTCCAATTGCTATTGCAATTTTATTATTTAATAAATTAGGTCTTATCTAAGTTTTTATAGGAGATTTTTCTCCTATAAATATAAGTATAAATTAAAAGTTACAACTAAAATATTTAAAACTACAAAAGCCTCTTTTCTTATAACAGCAAATAAAGAAACTACAATATAAGTTATAAAAAACCAAAGAGGAGTAATCACTTCCAAAATATAAAACTTCATATTTATTGCAATGACTAAAAAGGAATCTAACAAACTTCCATATCCAATTAAGTGTAAAAATAACTCTAAGGGATAAAAAATAGTAAAAAGTATTGTAATAAATGGAGAAAGCAATTGAACCCAAGAAGTTACTCCAAAAAAGTAATGAACTATGGGATTAAAGCTTGCAAAAATCCAAATATTAAAAAATAGAAATAGAAATACTTTATTAAGGTTTTGAAAATATTTTATAAATAGGAATATATAAAATACTCCAATAACAGAAAACCACAAAGACAATGAAAACAAAAATTTTGGGAAAAGTACAAGTATAAATAATAATGTAAGTAAAAGTGTCTCAAAGGAGATTAACCTTATGTTTGACCTTAATAAAAATATCCCAAAAACCATCATAATAAAAGCTCTTAAAAGTGAAGCTACTAAATTTGTAAAAATCAAATATACAAATAATAAAGATAAAACAATGCATAAAATATCAAACCTTCTATTTCTATAAGGAAAATATCTATTATGAAAAAAGTTGTATGGATAATAAAATATAAAATAAAGAATAAATGATAATACACCTAAGTGAAATCCAGAAATTGCTATTAAATGAGAGATGGAATATACAGCAAAAATATCTCTTAAATCAGTGTTTGTAGGAAGGGCTAAAAATATAGCTTCATATATCTCACTAATATTCTTATTTGCATGTTGGGATTGTATTTTTTCTTTTAAATCTTTTTTTATACTATTCTTTTGATATTTAAAAATATTGAAACTCTTTACATAAAAGCCTTTTAAATACTCTAGAAAAGATACTTTTCCACTAAGTATAGACATATCTACATAATCAAGTCTTTTTAAATCTAAGCCCTTAGGAGTAGATGTAAAAAAAGAGAACTTAGTACCTTCTAATTTATAGATATCAAAATCATCTTTTTCATACTTATTTATAACTTGCGCTTGTAGTCTATATATAGGATTATCAATAAAATCTTTATAATTGTTGTATTGAAAGAATAGTGTAACAAAAGAAATAAGTATCAAAAAGAGAGAAAAGTGAAATAACTCTTTTTTGTCATTTATCAAATTTAATTTTTGCATTAATTATTCTACTAAATAATGATTTAAATTATTTAGTAGAATATGGTTTTATTTAATTTTTTTCCAAATACTCATTTGAGAAATTGTATGTTGATGTTTTCTTGCTGTCTCTTTTATCACAAAAGGTACATCTATCGTATCAAGCAGTTCAAATCTATCACTTAGATTTTCTTTTAAAGTATCTAAAGTTTTTACTTCTTTATTATCTCTTACAAATCCACCTAACCAGTTCTGTTTTGGAGTATAATCTTCAAGCCAAGTATATGGACTCAAGATTACTAAAAGACCATCTTTATTTACCCTATTTGGAATATCATCTAAGAATTTTTGTGGATAATATAATCTATCTATCAAGTTTGAACAAAATATCAAGTCATAGGCTGTATACATATCTTTTAAATTACAAGCATCACCTTGCATAAAAGTAACTCTCTCTTTTGTCTCTTCAAGTCCAAAGTCATCTAAAGCAACAGTTTTTTCTTCATATAATTCACCTTCTGTTGCAACTTTATAAGTCAAGCTATCATATTTTTTAAGTTTTATTCCAACACTTATGAAGTTAGCACTAAAGTCTATTCCTAATACCTCATCAAATATTTTTCCTAGCTCAAATGAACTTCTTCCTACACTACAACCTAAATCAAGTGCTTTATCTTTTTTTACACCTTCTAAATATGGTTTTAAGACATCAACAGAATTTTTAGGGAAGTTTTTAACTCCATAAATCTCTTCACCATAATGGAATTCACAATATTGAGAAATCTGCTCATCTGTTTCATATACATTATCATTTAGTTTAGCTCTATATTCATTATCACTTTTTACATATCTAAATCCAGCATGTTGGAAAAAGTGCTTTCTAAAAGCATATCTTGCACTTCGTAAAGTCTCATTTCCTAAACTAATAAATGAACCACCTTTTATAAGTGCATGTCTATCATCAAAAGTAGGAGTTGTAAAGTCATCATATACAGGATGAGTCTCAAATCCATCAAGTGGATACATAGGAGTTATACTCCATTGCCAAACATTTCCAATCACATCATAAAAATCACCCATAGGGTATTTATCTACTGGTGTTTGATTAAAATACTTTAATCCTATATTTGCATCACACTCTTGGGCTTTTACATAATCATTTAATCTATAAAATTCATCTTCACTTGGAAGTCTTACTTCAAAACCAAGTTTTTCACTCTTATATTTACAAAATGCTTCTGCTTCATATACGTTTATATCAACTGGATAATTTAAAGGTAAAGGAACTATTCTATTTATCTCTCTTAAATAATACTTATCACCATCTTTTAACCAAAAAGTAGGCATCTTAGTTTGTGTAAAGTCTAACCACTTCAATCCATCTTTACTAAAGTAATGTAGTTTATTATAACCACCCTCTTTTACAAACTCTAAAAACTCTCCATTTGATACCAGATACTTACTAGCTTCGAAATCTTTTATACTCGCTCTATGAAAGGCAAACTCATTATCCCAACCATAATAGTTTGGCTTTTTATGATCTTTTTGAAGTATAACTTCTCCACCTTCTACTTTTACTAATTCATTTTGTGGATAAGTTTGGCTTCTTTCATTGTTATATTCAAATAACTCATCTTCTTTAAAATATTTTATGTCAAGTTCTCTTAATAATACAGATGATGTTTCTATATGGATATTTTCATGCTCTATTCCCATAAGTATAACCCACATAGGAGAATTCCAATTTATAGGTATAGAGAACTCAATACTATCAATAATATCTAATACTAAAGCTTTTACTTCATCTCTATATGCTTTTGTCTCTTCATATGTTGGCCATTGATAATTCTCATCATTTAAATCATCCCAACTCATTTCATCAACACCAATTGCAAATAGAGACTCAAGTGTCTTATTTACTCTTTTAGTTGTGATATTTGAGACATTTAATTTATTCATAAAAAATGTAGCTGTATGTCCAAAATAAAATATTAAAGGATGTCTTAACCTATTTGGTTGTTCAAGTATATGTTTCTTATCTTTTAATAAATCAAAAAGTTTTTCATCTAGTGCATAAGTTTGTAAAAAATATTCTCTTATCTCTTCTCTTTTTTCTTCTACTGTTCCGTTATTTAAATCTATAGTTTTCCAATTATAATTCATATTTACCTCAATTGTTTTGTCTTGTTATTTTATTTATATTTAATATATACTTGTACACATTTAAAGTCATTTCATACTTTTATAAAATTACCCGTCTATAATATCTGAAAGTTTTTTAGCCAAATCTAAAATTTCATCTTTTTCATTCAATCCATCAATAAATCTTTGTGGAATATTTTTTAATCCCACTTGAGCACCAACTAAAGCACCTGTTAATATTGACCTTGCTTGATTTTGTCCTCCAGCATTTAAAGCATGTAAAATTGCACTTTCAAAATCATTATGAAATCTTGCAGCTAAATAATAACTCGCTGGTAATATATGATAAATTGCACATGGCATTCCATATACAAGTGATACTTTCCAAGCTGGTTCTATTTTTATTTCTTTATCATTTGCAGCTTGGGCAATAAATGAAGGAGATAATAGTGCATCTGGAGATGCAAATAATCCAATATTTGAAGGATCTTTTGCTCCATCTTTTGGAGGTTTTAAATTATCTGAAGTAACTGCATGAAAAGGAAGCTCACCATTTTTAACTAATTTCATTAATTTATTTGATATTTGCTCATCTAGTTTTTCACCTTGAATTAGTTGGGCTAAAACTGCACCATATGCTACAGTCATTGAACCCACGATATCATCCACTTGCGTCAAAAATGTATTATGGGAAATATTTTTTGCTAACTCTTTAGGCTTTAATGAATAGGCTACTGCAATTGCAAGTGTTCGCTCAATTGCTTCTGTTGTATCTGCTCTACTTCCAACTTTGTCCCATGGTAAGTTTTGCTCAACTCTTTGTCTATATACTTCTCTAATAGATTGTGAAGTATAACCTCCTGGTCCATGTGTTGGAATTCCATCAATTTTTGTAAATAAATCTTCATCTAGTTTTTTGCAAAAATCTTCTTGATTGTAAGCTTTATTTTCTATAAGGGATTTAATCATAAGTTTTAGGATATATCCTGATTGGGATTGATTACCTTTTTCTTCATGTTCATGGTATCTTCCCTTTTTAGGATTTGTATATGTTGTTATCCACTGCCCGTAATCTTTATATTGTTCTTCTAAATCATAATACCAATGTGGGCCTAAAGCAATGGCATCACCTATAAATGCACCAATAATTGCACCTTGTGCTCTTTCTTTAATATTCATAATTTATCCTATTTAGAAACTTTATAAAAGTATATTACTAATTAGTATTAAAATATATTAAACACTACTACTAATTCAATAATTTAAATTTCAAGCCAATTTAAATAGCTTACAACTCTCTTTTCATAATATATATTAAATATATTTATCGCTTGTTTTTGCTCATATTCATCCATATTTTGCCAATGATCTTTTAATAATTCTGTTTCAATATTAGATTCAATTTTTACAATATTTTTAGCAATTATTAATTCAATTAAAACCATACCTAAACGTTTTTTAGATTTATTATCAATCAATATATCAAAAGCTTTGCTTGCTAGCTCAATCACTTTTTTTGCCAAATTTATATTATCTTCAATTGATAGTTTATATAAAATATTCAATGCTTGATTATGTAAAACAATAGGCATTTCATCTCTATCCCCTACTGATTCCTTAAGTTTTATACCTATATCTCCCAACTCAATTGCTTTATCTATTGAACTTAAATAAGTTCTCTTATCTTCTATGAATTTAAATCTATATGCAATTGACATATTTATAAATGTTGCTCCATATTCAAAAGCTCCAAGGGCAGGAACACTTAAACATTTCATATAGTTTTTTATTGCTAAATCATAATCTTCATTCCATTCATCGTAATTAGCTTTTATATTATAATAATGCCATAACCAAGAAGGTTCATTAAATTTTTGATGTGAAAATAATAATTTTTTTAGACTATTTAAAGCAAATAACCCTTCATCTTTTTTATTCTCTTTTCTTTGACTAACAATTATCCACGATTTTCTTTGGTAAAATCTAATTTCAACATCATTTGGTTTTGCTTCATTTGTAACTTTAAAAGATAAAGCATTATATGCATTATCATACTCACCAAGTCTTTCATATAAAGATGAAATATCAATTGAATATTTATTAGGGTTTATTTCAAAAAGATATCTAGCAATTAACAATGCTTGTTCAAATTTTCCATTTCGTTCAAAAAGTGAAATTAATAAATTTAAAGTATTTATTGATAATTTTCTATATATAGAACTTTTACTTGTAATAAAACTGTTTAAATCAGATGAGTCAAACATTTCACCTGATATATCAAACCAATAGTTATTTATAAGATCATATTGTTGTTTTTTTCCAATAGATTCTATAAGGCTTTCTAAAATAGCTATTTTTCTTTTTTCATCTAGGACTATATCTTTTACATAATGATAAAGAACTAATAATGAAATTGGATTATCAAAATATGATAAACACTCTTCTATATGATTTCTTAAATAAAAAGACAATCTTCTTTTCTCATCTTCTAAATCTTTTAATTTAACATTTTTTTGAAAAAATATTTGATTTGATTTATGTTGTCCTAAAAGATTAAAATCACAGAAACATCTATTTACAAAATTCTGAAAACCAGAAATCAATTGATTTTTCTCATTTTTTGTATCATAAAAATTTCTTCCACAATATTCAAATAGTTCTAAAGAGACATACTCTAATTTTTCTTTATTATTAAATATATTAGTAGAACTTAATTGCAATAAAGTAAATAATATATCCTCTTTTTGAGAGAAAAATAATTCATAATTTTTAAAACATATATCATTTTGTTTTTTTGCTATTAAGTTTATATTCAAACATGAAAAGCTTTTTAACCTCTTTTCAATTTTTTTCTTTAAATCACTTCTAACATAAAAATTCACTTCTAAAAAATGATTTAATAGTATTGGTACTATTAATCTCCACATCCAATGATTGTCATCCAATAAATCAATATTGTATATATTAACTTTGTTTTTTTTATCTAATGAATTAATAGAGGTTTTTAGTCTTTTTAATATTCGAACATCTTTATTTACCCATGATTTAAGTATCTGTTTAAATTCAGAACCTTCCCCATCTAAAATAGAAGGCATAAGTACTAAACCTAAAAAAAATAAAAGAACAAAAAACATAGAAACTGTATCATTAAGACTCCAATCGAAAGGAGACTCAAATATTATCTTTTTCATAATGTCTTCATATAAAGAAGATGAAATTAATGCAAATAAAATAACAACAACTGAAATAATACTAAGAAAATATGTAGAGATTTGTTTTTTAAATATATATAAAAAAGATGAATTTCCACATAATTCATTTAAATCACACTCAAAAGTTTCTAAAGTGTCTATATCAGTGTATACGATTTCAATAAGGTTTGAATCCTTTTTTACTATTTTTGAACTTTCTTTTTCTCTTTTATTTGTATAAAGTTCACCACTAACTATATTACAATTAGCTTTCACTCTTTAATCCATCTTTTGCAAATTTATTTTGAATTGGGTCAGAAAACTTATAGACTCCATCTTTAATATCAAATAAAAAATTTTGGTAAGACTCAATAAATTCTTTGGAGAATTTTTCTTCATATGCCTTTGCACCCTCTTCTAATAAAGATATGTATTTTCTGGGGATAAAGCAATTTTTGTCACCTTGATTGGCTATTTTTTCTTTATTTGTAGTAATAAAAGTATAAATATTTTCTTTTGTTTTGAATCCAATAATATCATCTGGATTAAGACTAATGCAGGAATAACTTTTTTCTCTTAGTTTTAAAAAATCAAATTCTTCAGGTGAGATTTTTAAAAGTATTCCATTTGTTTTGGACTTAAAATCTTTTTTTAGATTTAAAAAAATTCCCTTTTTTGTTTCTTTTTCATTCTCAAAAACTATGTATTCTATTGAATTCCAGATTTTCTCATATCCCTGCAATGTAACAGGGATAAAGTCATCTTGTTTTAATTCTCTTTTAAAAGTTTTTTGAGCACTATTTATACTTAAAAGTGAACCATATCCAAAAATATACATTATAAAATCTTCTCTTTTGTTAATATTATACCATCATAATCTGCATAAACAATATCGCCTTGAGAAAAGTTAATTCCACAAAATGAGATGTCAATACCTACTTTACCTTCTGTAATAGGAGCATATTTTCTACTACAAGTTCCCCTTGCAAATAAAATAAGATCCATATCTTTTGTAAAAAAAGTATCTCTAACATAACCATTTACAATTAATCCCTCATAGTTATTATCAACTGCAAATTTTGCAAGGTTGTCTCCTACTACTGCAAAATACTCATCTTCAACATCTACTACAACAATTTTACCTGTACCATCTAGATCTTTTAATAAATTTTTCAAGTCATTATTATTTCTATCAAGTTTTATAGTAACTACTTCTCCATAAGCTTTTTGCTTTCCTCCATAGTTTTTAAACTCATTATCTAATACATATACTTTGTCTGGGTGTGCATCACATAAATCTGCTGTAAAAAAATCCATTTTCTTTCCTTTTTTTAATTTATTTATTATCTCAAAACAGTATTAATCTATTCTTACTTTAAAACCACTGCATAATTTTTTCTTTTACTTCTTTTGTTCTTTCAAGTGGCAACATATGCGTTTGAGCTTTTATTTGTGTAAACTCAATATTTTTAGCTTTTAAAGAAAACTCTTCCATAAATTTCGAACTAACAAGCCTATCTTCATTAGCATATAAAAAAGCTAATTTTAGATTGCTATTTATTAATTTTTCACTTAAATCTTTTCTTATGATTGTTGCCATAAATTGAGAATAAAAAGCTTCTTCTCCCACATCTATATACATTTGAAGTATTAAATTTATTAGTTCTTCATCACATTGATTTTTTGGTTCCACTAAACTTAAAACCTTTTTTCTACTAAGTCCTTTAAATCCAAATTTCTTTGTAAACTCAATAGCAGCTTTTCTTCTTTGACACTCTACTTCATCCAAATTTGCAGGAGTACAGGCAACAGCTAAAATTTTATTTACCCTATCTGGATATTTTAATCCAAAATAACATGATATATAACCACCAAGGGAAAATCCTAAAAGATTTATTTTTTCATCTTTTATTTTATCATTTAGCACTTCAACTATTTCATCAAAACTATTTCTTAATGGAATCTCAAGATGAATAAACTCATAAGTATCATCAAAAAGAGGAATTAACCTACTCCATAATTTTTCATCATTCATAAAGCCTGGTATTAAATATATTTTTATTTTCATTAAATCACTTCATTTTTTTATTCTATTTTATCTAATAAAAGTTTTACATACTTTTAGATATTCTAATCTCCTTTATAAAATGAATAAATAGGCAATTAAATGAAAGTAGTAACAGGTGTTGTAGGAAACGATATACACGTTGTAGCAAATAGATTAATTGATCTCTCATTACAAGCAAGGGGATTTGAAGTATTTAACCTTGGAGTTAATACTTACTTAGAAGAATTCTTTGATGCTGTAATAGAAACCAATGCAGATGTACTTTTAATCTCTTCTTTAAACGGTGAAGCAGAAGGTTGGTGTAGAGAAGTAAAGATACTAAAATCAAAATATAAAAATTTAGATAATGTGGTTTTTATGATTGGTGGAAACTTAGTGGTGGGAACAGGTGATGCTTCAATTATCGTGCCAAAATTCAAAAACTACGGGTTTGATTTGGTATTTCATCAAGTAGATTTAAATACAGGGTTAGATGAATTAGAAAAATATTTAAAGACGAGAGAATCATGAGTTTATTGCAAGAAGAACGAGAGATAATTTTAAGTAATGAATATGTAGAGCATTTTGACTTTGCTGAGGTTGAAGAGTTTGTAAAAAATGCTTCAAAAGACCTATTTATTTCACATAATTTTAGAACAAAAAACAAAATGCTAGTACAACCACGTGGTGGTTTTCCTACATATAACAAAATGTATGCACTTTATGAATTCTTCGTAAATGCAAATGTAGATGTCTTGCCTTGCACTATTGATTCAAATACTAGATTAAATGACTATGCAACATCTAAAAAGATGCTAAGACTTTCAGAAGAGAGTGAAGTTGATATGCTAAATGGTTATCCATTAGTTAATCATGGATATAGAACTACTAGAAAGATGATTACTCACTTTAACAAGCCAGTTAGTTTAAGACATGGAACTCCAGATGCAAGACTATTAATTGAAACAGCCATTGCTTCAGGTATTTTTGAAATAGAGGGTGGTCCTATTACTTACCTTTTACCCTACTCTAAAAACTTTCCATTAGATAAAGCATTTTTATATTGGAAGTAT
This sequence comes from Arcobacter sp. F2176, assembly GCF_004116465.1. Classification (NCBI taxonomy): domain Bacteria; kingdom Pseudomonadati; phylum Campylobacterota; class Epsilonproteobacteria; order Campylobacterales; family Arcobacteraceae; genus Arcobacter; species Arcobacter sp. F2176. Next base: position 5,269 of record NZ_PDJV01000026.1, on the reverse strand, counting down.
GTTGAGCGAGTTTGTGCAAAATATTCAACACTAAATGAACCAATAAACAGAGAATCATTTGGACCACTTACAGCAACACTTGTTCCTCCTTGTATTACTATTGTTATTCAATTAATTGAGATGCTTTTATCACTTGAAGAAGGAGTTAAATCATTTTCTGTATCTTTTTCACAAAGTGGAAGTGTAAACCAAGATATTGTAACTGGAGCTGTTATAAGAAAACTTGCAAAACATTATGCCAATGAAATTGGCTGTGGAGATGCTGAGGTTCATTTAGTATATCACCAATGGATGGGTGCTTTTCCTATGGATCAAAACTTTGCATCTCAACTTATCTCTATGTCAACAGCAATTGCTGCTATGGTTGGAGCTGATAAAATTATTACAAAAACAAAACAAGAGGCTTCTGGAATTCCTACAAAAGAAGCAAATGCTGAAACAGTTGCGAATACTCAATATCTTCTTAGAATTTTAAATGGTCTTCCAAATGTAATAGATGCAGAAGAGGAAGAGAATTTAACCCTAGAAGTGAAAGCTATTATGGAAGCTATATTTAATGACAGCGCTGATACTTTATGGAGAAAAGCCTTCAATAGTATCAAAAATGGAATAATAGATGTGCCTTTCTCTCCTCATATTATAAATCATAATGAGATGATTACAATAAGAGATGCAAATAAAAATATAAGAATAATGCAAAGAGGAAATGTTCCAATTCCTGATAAGTGTTTTGAATATGAAAAATCAAAATGTGATCTTAAAAAAGATACTACATCTATAGTAAATGATATTATCCATGATATAGGAATTATGCAATGAGCCAATTAACTAACAAACTACTAATAGATGTAGGAAGTACTTATTTTAAAGTTAGTTCATCAAAAGGTGTTGAACAACATTTTAGAGACTTCAATAAAGATATATACGATGACTTAACATATAAGTGTGGAGATACAATTAAAACATACGAAAAAGAGAATGTTTATATTTGTTCCTCTGCAAATGGAGGACTTAGTACTCTTATTATTGGTGTTACAAATTCTTTTTCACTTAAATATGCTACAAATATAGCATTTAACTCTGGCATTAATATCATTGATACTATTTTATACCAAGATATTGAAAGCTCTTCTATTCCTAGTGATTTGATTGATGTTGTTATTGTTGTAGGGGGAATTGATTCTGTTTGTGATATTTTTGGAAAAGAATTATTTGATTATTTAGAAAAAATAAAATACTCAAACATTGTTTATGTAGGAAGTTCAAAAGATAGAGACATGCTTCAAAAAAACATACAAGACTTAGTTGTATTAGCAAATATTATTGATGATAAGCTTCATATTGTAGAAGAAAACTTAAAAGAGTATTTAACTAATCTTTATCAAGCTGATATTATGGGAAAAGAAGACATCAAACATCTTTATGAAATAACATCAAATCAAATATACTCTACACCTTATATAGTAAATAAAACTTTGCCATTTATTAATAGTAAGTTTTCAGTTGTAAATCCATATATCCTAATAGATATAGGAGGAGCAACTACTGATATTCACTATTCAAAAGATTTAGTGGATGAAAATATTGTTACAACAAATGAGTATGATAGATTAGTATTTAAAAAACTAGGTGTTTTTAAATCAAAAGAGTCTTTAATCTTTAGTGCAAAAAACAATGAGTTTGTATATGAGTTATTATCTCACTTAAAAGTTACAGAAAATATCTTTGAAGAACAAAGTGAAAAAGCTTTAAGAATATTAATGCAACTTGCGATATTCTTAGTTTTATGTAAAGTATCACACTATAGAAAAGCTTATGTAAATTTAAAGCTATTATCACTTAATACAGTAGTTTTAACAGGTGGTATTACAAAGGTTTTATCACAAGAAGAAATTGAAGATATCATCTCATTTTTTTATAAAAAAATTCTAAATTCAAACCATAACCCAAGTGTTGTAATGGATTCAAATTACGATATCTGGACTATTGGTTTAACTCAAAATTAAAGGATAAAAGATGTCTATAAATTGTATTAGGAGATTAATTGAAGATGCTGCAATCTCACATCCAAATAAAAATGCTTTAATTCTAAGTGAAAAAAGTTTAACATATAAAGATTTATTAACAAAAGTAAATCAAGTGGCTTTTTATCTAAATGAGTTAGATTTACCAAAAGGAAGCAGAATTGGTATTTACTCAAATAAAAAGATTGAACAAGTAATAGCTATCTTAGCTATTTTATCAACTGATTATGTACTAGTACCTCTTACAAAACTACTTAAACCAGACCAAGTAAAATACATAATAAAAGATTGTGATATAAAATGTATTATAACTGATAAGATAAAAGAAAATTCAATCGAAGATATTAGTTTTGATGGACATGTTATATCTTATGAGACAACACACAAAGATGTACCCTCATTTGAAGAGATTTTCAAATACTACAATAAACCATATATTTGTGAAATAAATGGACATGGGAATGCCGTAATTACTTACTCTTTTGGAATAACAGGAACGCCAAAAGGAATAGTTATTTCACATAGAAATTTAATAGATAGTGCAAGAGTTGTATCACAATATCTAAGTTTAGAAGAAAATGATGTAATATCTGGAATTTTGCTATTTAATTTAGATTATGGACTAAATCAAATTTTTTGTTCTTTATATAAAAGAGCTACCTTAGCTTTACATAGATTTATTCTTGCAGGTGATTTTTTTAATCACCTAATAAATGATAATGTTACAGTTATTCCACTTATGCCAATTAGTGTCACACATATGTTTGATGAAGAATCACATAGACTTCCTAGTGTTGAGTTATTAAGTAATGTTAGAATTATTACTTCATCTGGTGGTAATTTAACTCATAAAATGGTAAATGATGTACAAAAATATTTTAAAAATGCAAAAATTTTCTCAATGCATGGTTTAACAGAAGCATTTAGATCTACATATTTAGATCCAAGCCAAATAAATATAAGACCAAACTCTATAGGAAAATCAATACCAGATGTAGAATTATATGTAATTGATGAAAATGGTAATGAGTGTCCTCCAAGAGTTGTAGGTGAATTAATTCACAGAGGTGGATATATCTATAAAGGTTTTTGGAATGCACCTATTGAAACAAAAGAGAGATTTAAATCAGTTAATATCCTTAAAAATGTAATCAATCTAGAGGGACAACTAAGAGATGAAGTTGTTGTAAAAACAGGTGATTATGTTTACAAAGATGAAGAAGGATATTTATACTTTGTCTCAAGACATGATGATATGATTAAAACAAGAGGATTTAGAGTAAGTCCATATGAAATAGAATCAGTTACTATAAATAATATACCACAAATAGAACAATGTGCAGTTTTCTCAATAGAAAATGAAGAGATAGAAGAAGAGATTGTTTTAGTATATAGTGCTAGAAGTGAATTATCTTCAAAAGAGATTAGTTTTGAGTTGAAGAAGCATCTAGCTTCGTATATGATTCCCCTTAGAATAATTTACAAGAAATCATTACCTTTAATTCCTAGTGATAAAAATAAAATTAACAAAAACCAACTTAAAGCAGAATTGCTTGATTTTTTAAAATAGATTTTATGTAATACTTAAATTTAGGTATTACATAAATAATTTTTGAAAATTTTAAAATTTTTGACTAAAATCAACTAAATTTACACTTTTTTTTCCTATAATACTTAAAATAAAAAAATCAAAGGAAAAAATAATGAAAAAAGTTCTACTTTTAACTTCAATCTTAGCATGTGTTGCATTTGCTAATCCATATGCAAAATGTGTTGCTTGTCATGGAGCAAATGGTGAAAAAGCTGCTTTAGGAAAATCAAAAATAATGAAAGACATGACTAAAGCTGAAATTGTTTCTGCTTTAAAAGGATATAAAGATGGAACTTATGGTGGACCAATGAAAGGTTTAATGAAAGGTCAAGTTGCTTCTTTAAGTGATGCTGATATTCAAGCAATCGCTGACAAAATCGGAAAATAATAAAAGTAAGAAGACTCTCTTCTTACTTTAAATAATGTAACTCTTCTCCTCAATTTAATTTCTTTTAACGAATTATTAACAAACTAATCAACTTAAAAGTTTAAGTACTATAATATTTTAATATTATATTAATAATAAGGAAAAACAATGAAAAAAATTATACTACTATCTACAATTTTAGCATGTACAGCTTTTGCTAATCCATATGCAAAATGTGTTGTATGTCATGGAGAGAATGGGGAAAAAGCTGCAATGGGAAAATCTAAAGTTATAAAAGATATGACAAAAGCTGAATTTGTTGCAGCATTAAAAGGTTATAAGGATGGTTCTTATGGTGGACCACTAAAAAGTCTAATGACTGGACAAGTTACATCTTTAAGTGAGGCTGATATGGAAGCACTTGCAAATCAAATAGTTAAATAATTTTAATTATGATAAAATTGGTACTTTTAAAGTTCTTTTTTGTAGTATAACAATAAGAAAGAGTTAAGGGTATCAATTTTGAAATCAAGTTATAAAGCTAATTTTTTATTTTTTTATTTCTTATCTGTACTTATTTTGGTAAGTGCAATTTATATTTATGATTCTATAACAAATAAATCAAATATTGATAGCATCTCAAACAAAAATTTTGATATCGTTTTTTTAGAAAAGAAAAGATACTTAACTAATATAATAAACTCAAACAAAGTTACTTTAAATACTCTATCAAACAATCAAACCTTTCAAGACTATATAAATAATAAAGAAAGTGTAAAAAATAGTGAAAATTTATTTTCAGCACTTATAAATACAGATTCCTCTATTTTTCAATTAAGTTATATAGATTTAAAAGGTAATGAAAGAATTAAAATCAAAAAAGATTTATCTTCTAAAAATAAATCTATAAGTGCAACACCTAAAAATCAATTAGAGAATAAAGCCAATACTGATTATTTTAAAACCTTTATTAATTTAAATAATGGAAAACTTGGTATTTCAAATATTAATAAATCATCTAAATCCAAAATGACAACAATAATAGTAGCAAAAACTGTTTATGATAAAAATGATAATAAAAAAGGCTTTATCATGATGAATATTGTTATAGATGAAGTTTTTAACTACTTAATGAAAAATGAGTTCTTCAATATTTATTTAGTTTCAAGTAAAGGAGACATAATACTACCAAAGAGTGAAAAAAATAAAGAAATTTATTCTATAAATTTCAAAGAGTACTTATTGAATTCACACTTTAAAAAAGCAGATATAAATTCAATTTTAAAT
>NZ_PDJV01000025.1 GCF_004116465.1 Arcobacter sp. F2176 | reverse complement strand
AAAAAAATATTTGAAACATCGTATACAATAACAAATAATAATATATTGATAAAGATAGATGCTATTACTACTTTACTATGACTCCAACCACTTTGAGTAAGTCTTTGATAAGTATGTTTTTTGTGTGCTTGACTTAGCTTTTCACCATTTTTTTTCCTTCTATAAAGTGTTAAAGTGGCATCAAACCAAAAAACTCCAAACAAAATAATCCACATCCAGAAGTTTGTACTCTCTTTATTTGCATAATAAATAGTAATTACAGCTATATTGTAACCTAAAAGAGTACTTCCAACATCACCCATAAATATCTTAGCTTTATGCCAGTTCCAAATTAAAAATCCTAATACAGCAACAGCTAAAACTAAAAAATGATTTCCACCAAACAAAGTAAATCCAGCAAGGGCTAAAAATAAGGCTTCACTTCCTGCATAACCATCAATCCCATCTAAGAAATTATAAAGATTTATAAACCAAATAATCATCAAAAAAGCAAAAACATTAGTAAAAATTTGATTATCTATAGAAAACAGACCAAAATCAAGACTTCCCAAACCACCTAAAACATATAATCCAAATAAAGAAACAAGTGATTGAACAATAAGTCTTAATTTTGCACTTAGTTCAAATAAATCATCAAAAAAACTAACTACAGAAATAATAATCCCAACTAAAAGTGCATAAAAAAGTGTATGGTCAATTTGTTTTGTAAAATATAAATAAATCAAACCAATAAACCAAGTAATTGCAATAGCAATACCTCCTCCATGAGGGGTAGGAGTAGTATGAGAGCTTCTATCATTTACATGAGCAACAAGAGACTTTTTGATAGCATAGTTCTTTATTAAATATGTTAAAAAAAAAGAGACTACCAATAAAACTAAATAAATCAAATATCCTCTCCTTTAATCATATACTTTATTCCCTCTTCCACACTATATGGATTTTTAAGATTTAATTTTTCTTTTGTTATTATATTATCAATTTCTAAACTTCCATAAAGTCTTTTATGAAAAGATGGCTTGAATAATTTTAATAAACTTTCAAAAAATGGTATTTTTATTAAACACACTTTTTTATCTAAATTTTTAGCGATAAGTTCAATAAGCCTAGTAGTACTTAAAGGTTCATCATCACTGGCTAAAAATATTCCACTTTTTTCTTGTTTTATTACCACATCTACTAAATGACAAAGATTTCCTATATAAACCATACTTCGTTTATTCTCAATTTTTCCAAAAGGTAATAGTGGCACTTTATTTGTTAGATTTACAAGTGATTTAATATTTGCTTTTACGCCATATCCATATACTATGGGAGTTCTTATAATACTTACTTTAAAATTTTCATCTTCTAACTTTCCAAGCTCAAGTTCTGCTGTAAATTTACTTTTACCATATCCATCTTCTGGACTACAAGTACTATTCTCGTTATATTTATTAGTAGTTTCTTCTCCATATACTTTCACTGTACTCATAAAAACAAATTGTTTTACACCATTCTCTTTTGCTTTTCTAGCTAACTCTAAAGTTTGAGTTACATTTATTCTTTCATATTCACTTGTACTTGCACCACTCATTTGATGCACCAGTGAAGAAAGATGAAATACTACATCTACTCTATTACAATCTAAAGTATTTATATCATTTTTTAAAAAGCTAAAAGTTTTTATATTGTATTTATTTTTATATTTATTTATGAAATAGCTTCCTATAAAACCATTTGAGCCAGTAATTAATATTTTTTTATAAATCGAATTGTTTTTATCACAATGTATCATACATTTTTCTCATATATCTCAAAATGTTTTTTTACAACTTTTTTTATATCAAACTCTTTTTCTGCTAATTCTCTACCAGCTTTTCCCATACTATTTCTTAAGTTTTCATCTATTATCAGTTTTTCAATCATTTGAGCCAGTGATTCAGAATTTCTTACTTTACATAAAAGTCCTGTAACATCAGGCTCAATAGCATCACGACAACCAGGTACATCTGTAGTGACTACTGCTCTACCACAAGCAGCAGCTTCAATAAGAACTTTTGGTAAACCTTCTCGATAAGAAGGAAGAACTATTATATTTGAATCTGAAAATACACTTGCAACATTATTTGTAAATCCATATACATTTACAAAACCTTCTTCTTTTATCTTTTTAATATCTTCAATAGTTAAACTTGCTGGATTATCAATATCTATATCCCCATATAGTTCAAATTCTATATTTGGAAATTTTTGTTTTAAGATTTTTACAGCGCTAACATACTCAAAAATACCTTTATCTCTTAAAAGTCGGCAAACCATAGAAACTTTTATATTCTCAACATTTTCTTTTTTATAACCATATTGGGACAAATCAACTCCTGCACCTCTAATAGTCCCAATTTGAGCATCATTAACAGCATTTAGACTTTTTATAAGTTCTTTATCATAAATATTTTCAGTTATAATTGAATTATTTTTACCATTTATTGCTATTTTGTACAAAGTTTTTACTAAATTCCTTGTAAAAAAACCTTTTAATCCTTTCGTAATAAAAACATAACCAAGTCCAGTTATATAAAAAACTTTTGTTGGAATTAAAAAAAATCTTGAAGCTATTCCTCCATAAAGAATAGGTTTAATAGTAAAAAACTCCAATATTTGCGGATTAATAGATTTTATTATCTTATACATTTCAACTATTGTTTTCAATTCAGTTTTTATACTCATACCACTTCTTGATATAGATAATGAATGAACTACAAATCCTAAACTTTCTAAATACTCTTTTTTTTCAGTTATTCCACAAGCAATATGAACTTCATAGTCTCTTTTTAGTCCTTCCAACCCAACAGGTAAAAAATGAGATACAAAAAACCAATCAACATTTATTATATAAAGTATTTTTTTCATTTCCATCTTTTTTTTAAAAATTTAAATCGTATAGCTTTAAGATAAGTAATTATTGCATATAAAGGATACTCTCTAAACACATTTAATTCTTTTAATGTAACCAATACACCATCTGAGACTCTTTTTTTACTCTTTGTAATTGCATTATCGTGTATTCTGTATTTTATCAAATATCTTTTTAAATTTGAACATTTATATTTTGCAAGAATATGCATAAAAAGATTATAATCTTCTCCTATAATAATTTTACTATTAAAAAATTTAATTGTATTATCTAATGCTTCTTTCCTTATTAGTACTGATTGATTATTAATTTCATATTTAAAAAGCATTTTTTTAAATAAATATCCATTTTCATATTTTGGCAAAAATTTGTGAATTATATAGCCATTTTTATTAATCCAATATCCACCAGTGTAACAGAGCATTATGTCAGGATTTTTCATTAAAAAATTTACTTGGCATTCTAGCTTTTCTTTTAACCAAAGATCATCACTATCTAGGAAAGCTATAAAACTTCCATTTACAAATGGTATGGCATTATTTTTAGCAAGAGAAGGCATCCCCCCATTCTTTTCTAAATAAATGCCCTTTATTCTTTTATCTTCAAACTCAAACTTTTTTATTATATCCTTAGTAAAATCAGTAGAACAATCATCAACAATTATTAGTTCCCAATTATCATATGTTTGTTCTAAAATAGAGTTTATAGAATCAGTTATATATTTTTCAGTATTATATGCAGGCATGATTATACTTACCAAAGGATTACTCACTATAAAACATCCTTGAAACTATACTTTTTGATTTATATGTTTTTTCTTTAAAAAGTCGCCATGAAATTTCATAAACTATTCTTCTCGCAAATCTTTTACTTTTTTCTTCATCAAAAATTTTACCACTAATGAATAACAAAACTTTTTTAATTATTCTTAAAAGATAACTTTTTTTATGTTCTTTTATTACTTCATTCATATCTACATTAATAAGATTACTCTTATCAATTTCTGTTACATAATCGATTATATCCTTCAGCCTATTAGAATAAGCATAATGAGATGAACTCTTCATAAAACTATTTTGAACTATTTCATCCCTCTTTTCATGATTATTAAGATAGTATTTTATTTTTACTAGTGCATCATCTAAACTTTCAAAAATTATAATTTCTTCATTATTAAAAACATTATTAAGATTCTTAGCATTCTCTGTTAATAAAAAACCTCCACTTCCTGTTACTTCAAAGACTCTTGCTTTGATTTGATTTTCACCACTACTATTTGCAAAGTTTAAGCTAATAATACTTTGATTAAATATTTTAGGAATATCTTCAGCTTTAAGAGAACCACCATTCCAGCCATATCCAAAGCACTTAACATTTATACCCAATCGTTTTAATTCTTCTATCTTTTCTTTTCTATCACCATGTGCAGCACCAACAAAAGTAACTTCATATTTACAATCCTTTGACAAAGAAGGTTTCTCAACCCATTGAACGGGTACTCCCCAACCGCTCAAAATAGCATTTGCACCTTGTTTTTTATATAAAGGAATAAATTCTTCATATGTCGTAACAATCAAGTCAAAATGTGTAGCAAAAAACTTACTATGTTCTTTATATTTCCAACTATCATCTGTGCACCAATTTATTGTTTTACAATCAAAATTAAACCTTATATAATCCCATGTTTCAATCCAAATTTCATATAAAAATTGAACATTAAAAATAATATCAGGTTTTTCTTCTTCAACTTTCTTTATTAAAGCTAAATTCAAATCTATAAAGTTTTCAAAAAGAGTCTTATCCCATGTATCAAAAAAGACCATTTCATATCCTAATTTCTCGAAGGCAGGTATAAAAGAAAAATATTCTGTATTAATTCCTCTACCTTTATCACCATATTGATATTTTCCAAAGGTACAAAGTATTTTCATCTAAATATTTTCCTAAATAATAATTTCCAAGCCCATGTTTGAAATAATAGACTTATATAATATAATACTTTTGATAATAACAGATAATTATTATCACTATTTTCTTTTATTTCTAAAGATTTAAGGTGGCTAATTAATTCATTCGTACATTTGTGTATTGACAAATTCTTTTCCACGAACTCTCTTGGTTTAAATTTATCTAAATTATCATTCATGTAATTAATAGATTCAATTAATTTTTCAACTTTAAATATTTTTATACCACAGTTTTCATCAAAATAAGGAGCACTTGACGTTTTAACTGTAGCTAATACTCTTGGAAATTTATACTTATAAGAATTTCTAGAATCATCTGACATAGTATCAAAAAGAGAAATTGCATCTAAAACAATAATAGGAATATTCGAAGCAAGCGCTTCTTGTAAACCTATTCCTTGACTTTCACTACATCCAATCCATATACAAAATTTTGATTTATTTAAAGCATTTTTATATTCTTCTTCTTTGTAATGTCCATATTCAATCAAAATATATTTTTCTTTCTTTTCATTTAAAACATCTATAACATTATTTAAAATATTTTTATCTCTCATTTTAAAATAGACAAGAATAGTATCATTTTCCAAATTTTCTATTTCTATAAAGCTATCTAAGTCGATGCCAACAGGCCAAGACTTTAATCTCATTTCATTGAAATTTAATTCTTTCCAAATGTTTACAGTCCATTCACTAGGGTGAAGATATATACTGTCTTTTGTAAGTTTTTTTCTAAATACAGGTAAGTCTTTGGGCAATATTGCAGTATTGGGACCTACTACAACTGATTTATTTAGAAGACTTGCCTCTATTATTGCTCTTTGGTTATCATGTATCCAATTATATTTATAATTGTTTATCGGTTTATTAAATACATATTTTATTCCTAACCTATCTAAGCCTTTTAAAGTATTAATTAAAACTTTTTTAGGTCCAACAATCTTATCTTTATATATTTGATTTGAAATTATGTTTAATATCATCTACTAACTCGTTTTAATAAAACTGTATCTTTTAACTTTAAAGAAGGTTTTTCAATAAATTTCCAAGATAAAGTTGAAATAAAAATAGTAAGAATAATTAGTAAAAATAAGTATTTAATGTCACCTACTAAATTAATTTCAATAAAAATATTTATTATAACTAAATGATAAATATATATTCCATACGATATATCATTTTTTAATGTAATTAAATTAAAATTGACTTTTGAATATGCTAATGAAAAAATTAAAGGTACCAATAAAAATACTAAAATTGAATAATAATAATCTTTTGGGATTAAACAGTAAATAATACAAATATATCCAAAAACTAAATATAAAGTAATAAGGTATACAAATTTACCTTTTAATAGTTTTTGAATAATCCAATAGTTTTTTTGAATGAATACTCCAAATAAAAACATATATAAATAAGGCAATATAGTTATAAAAACTAGTTTAACTATAAAAGATGTTGAATCTAAATTTTTAAAAACTAAATTAACAGAAAATGAAATAAAAAATAAAATCACTAGAGTTTTTGATAAATTATTTTTAAATAAACCATATAAGATTGGTACCAAAACATAAAATTGTAATTCAATAAAAATTGTCCACAAAGTACCATTTAAATTACCCATTCCATAATCATTGAAAATATTATTATGATAAAATTGTAAAAAAGTTGCTCTTGCAAAAAACCATTTTATACTTGTAGCAAAAGAAACACTGTTTTCAAAAAATATATACATTGTAATAATAGCTATAACTAAACTAACCCAAAGAGCTGGATAAATTCTCAAGACCCTATTTTTTGTATATTTCCAAATATTATTATCTCTTTCATAAGAAGCTGAAATTAAAAATCCACTCATAACAAAAAATATTGGTACACCGGGAAATAAACTTAAAAATTCGACAATATTTTTAGGTATTTGATCTAATTTTAAATATCCAATAGAATGCATAATCATCACTTGAAATGCAGCAAAAAGTCTTATAAAATCAAAATTATTTCTAAAAAAACTCTTTTCTAGTATCAAGAATATTCTCCTAAGTATCTTCTGCTTGCTCTATATATCTTATAAAAATAATATACCCTTAGATAAAATAATATTTTGCTTACTTTTAATTCAAAATAAGATATTTTCAACTCTTTATGAAGCAAAGAAATATACTCTTGAAAAGAAAAATCTTTATTTATAAAATTATTATATTCCCAATAACAATATTTGTAAAAATTAATATAAAAAATTATTTTTGAAATAAAAGAACTATTTCCACTAAATATAATATTATAATATTTTTTGTGTAAAGAAATTGTCTGATTATAAAAAGGTCCTGAACTATTATCTTTACTATCTTGACTGGTATGAACACGATATTGAATATATTGTCCTTTAAAAAGTGCTATATTACCATCTTTTGCACAATCATATACTAAAGGTCTATCTGCTATTTTCCCATAAGTTTCAAAATCAATTTTCGAGTTCTTAAAATTTTTAGTTTTGTAAACTGCTGTTGAAAAATTTAAAGGAAAGCCAGCATAAATTAAGGCTGCAAAATCAGATAGTTTTTCAAAAATTCTTGGATTATATGAATAATCTTTAAAATCAAAAAAAGAAGGTTTATTTGTACTTTTCATTCCACTACAAATTAAATTTATATAAGGCTTTTCATTTATTGTTTTTAATACATATTCAAAATATTTAGGATGAAGGATATCATCATCATGTAGTAATATTACATACTCTTTATTTGCATAATTTTGTGCTCTTTGAAAATTCCAAAGAGAGCCATTGTTTTTTTCATTTGAAAATAATTTAATACTTTTATCATTTAAACTAAGAATTGCTTCTTGTGTTCCATCAGAACTCCCATTATCTAAAATAACTATCTCTTTTAATTCTATAGTTTGTTTTTTTAAAGATTTAATCATAGATAAAATATATTCTTTTCTATTATATGAAAGTAAAAAAATATCAATGTTATTTATTGTAAACACTATATTCCTCTACTTTCTCAACAATTTTAGAAGCAAATGATTCATAAGAATATTTTTTTCCTTCTTCACTGCTTAAAAATTCTTTTCCATTATTTATGTACTCTTTTGCCTTTAACTCATCTAAAGTTAGTAAATATTTTTCAAGCTTTTCAATATCATTAAAGTCTCTTAAATCAATATAACAATTTTTGGGAATATACTTTTCTATATTTGTTGCACCCAGATATAAAGGTATTATTCCAGATATGAAACAATGGATAATTTTTTCTGTGATATAGCCTTCCATGGATATATTTTCAAAGCAAATTGCAAACTTATACTCTGATAAAGTTAAAATTTTATTATCTATAAATTTTGGATTTAACTTCAAAATTATTTCTTTTAATTCCTCTCTATCTTTTTTCTCAAATCTTTCAAACTCTTTCCAATTAGTGCCATATAGTTTTAACACATTCTTTTTTGCAAAATATTTTATAAATTTTAATCTTTTTGAGTGGAGTTCATTCTTTTGTGCTGTTTTAAAAGAGTTTGAAATAACTTTATATATTCTATGAATAATCCATATTATTTTATTTTTAATAGCATCTTTTGGTATGGGAGAAAAACCTCCTTTATTTGCAGCAATCATAATTATAAATTTTCTACTATTCCAATCTTTATTATATGAAATATCTTTCAAAGAATAAGAAGGAAAATAAAATTGACTATTTTTATTATTATCAATTTTTTGATTTATTATTTTAAATGAGCCATCAAATAAAGCCTTGAACATAAAAGGTCTAGATATTCTATTTAAATTATCATAAAAAAAATAACTAAATAATGGAGATTCTGCTGCCATCAAAATAAATGCTTTTGCACCTAGTTTAAATAACTCTTTACCATGTTTAGAATTTAATTCTTGAATTATTAAAATATTAGTAGCATCTATTTTATTTTCATTAATCATTTTTAATGCAATATCACCACTTAAAACATCATAATTTAATTCTTTTACCAAATCAGCAAAAATAGGGAACCAACTTGCTCCAAAATATTTTTTACAATGTTCTTTATCTAAAACTTTATTATTCCAAAAAACAGGAATATTTGAACAAATAGCAATAGCTTTCATTAATTTATCTATTTTTATATTTTTTTAATACTAAAAACAATGGAGTAAGAAAGTACCAAATTAAAAGTTTAAATTTAAAAAAGAAAGAGTAATTTGAAATATATGCTTTTGCATATATTGAATTTTGAGATGCAATTTTGTCTCTTTTTTTAATAAACCAATGTCTTAAATTTTTAAACTTAGACCATTCTATAATAAATTCTTTTTTTAACTTATCTTCAAATAACTCAGCTAATAAAACAAATCCAAAATAACTTTTACTATAAGAAGCACTTATTGCAGGAGGTAAGTTAGTTTCTGGCACAAAAAAAGAAGAAGATCCAATCCTCCCAATCTCTGCAGTTTTATTATAAAAAGAATCTATCAATATCGCTAAATGTGCAAAGCAAGTGTAAATATGTTGAAATCCAATAGGGATAGATTCTTTTATAAAATCACTTTTATATATGACATTACTAATTAATCCACTACCATCAGAAATTTTTATATTTTTATTATATAAATCAGCTTGATTCCAAGTAGCATAACTAAGATTTTCTATATAATGAAATGTAAAAAATAATAAATCGAAATTATTATTATTTAAGATTTCTAGTACTCTTTCAACTGCATCTTTTTTTAGTAAATCGTCATCACTTAATATCCAAATGTATTTAGAGTTTTGTGAAACTATAAATCCATTAAATATATTTGCATCAGCACCAACATTTACAAAATTTTTTATATATAAAATGTTATTATTAAGACAAAATGCTTTTACTTTCTCATAACCTATTCTATCAGTTGAACAATTATCACTTACAATCACAGTTATATTATCATTATTAATTGTTTTTATTAAATTAAGTTGTTTCAACACAGATTCTGCACGATTATATGTTGGAATATATATTGTTAACTTATTCATTATTTTTAACAAAAAATGAATTTAAGCCATTAAAATACTTTAATTCATACCCATAAGGTCTTAAAAAATCTATATGTTCATAAATTACATTAGAACTATCACTTAAACCATTTGATTCAAGAATAATTAATTTTGGTTTATATATATTCCAATTATTACTTCTCAAAACTTCCATTTCAAACCCTTCTACATCAATTGACAAAAAATCTATTTCTTTTATATTATATTCTTCAAAAATATTTACTAAACTATTAACCTTAACTTTTATTGTTTGATTCAATTTATATCCATAATTTAGATACTCATTTTTGGCATTTTCAGAGAATGTTGATAATGTGTCTGCTTCAAAACAAAAAAAATCTAATTCTTTTTTATCTTTCCCTACTCCAATATTAAGATTTATATCTCTTACTCTTTTATTAAATTTTTTAAATGAAATTGGATTTGGTTCAACATTAATTCCTTTCCAGCCCTTTTTATAAAACATTTTAGTATTACTAAATCTATCTGGATGATTTGCTCCAATATCAATATAAAATCCATCTTTTTTTTTAGTTAATAGTTTTTCAATAAGTTTATCTTCACCATATTGAGCATACGAATTTGTAAAAAATGATTTTATGTAAGTATTAAAAAGATTTCTACAATAATAATAAAAACCTCTAAAATATTGCCAACCTTTTGTATGTCTAATATTCATACACATACTCCTTAATTATATTTATCATATATCTTATTGCTTCATCACCCATTCCAGGATATACACCTATCCAAAAACTGTCATTCATTATTTTATCTGTATTTTTTAAATCTCCAATTTGTTTATACTCTATATCTTTTTCTAAAGATTCAAATAAAGGATGTCTTAGCATATTTCCTGCAAAAAGATTTCTTGTTTGAATATTATTCTTTTCTAAATATTCAACTATCTCATTTCTACTAAATTTTACATCATCTTTTAGTGTTAACATAAATCCAAACCAACTAGGATCTGAGTTTGGCTGAGCTACAACCAAAGTAAACTCTTTTATCTCTTTTAAACCATCATATAATTTTTTAAAATTCTCTTTTCTTTTTTCAACAAATAGTGGGAATTTCTCTAATTGAGCTACACCAATTGCTGCTTGCATATCTGTTGCTTTAAGATTAAATCCAAAGTGAGAATAAACATACTTATGATCATATCCTTTAGGTAAACTTCCAAAACTTTGAGAAAATCTAGATTTACAAGTATTATCGACACCACTCTCACACCAACAATCCCTTCCCCAGTCTCTCATTGAAAGCATTATCTTTTTAAGAAGTGGATTATCTGTGTATGTTGCTCCGCCTTCACCCATTGTCATATGATGTGGAGGATAAAAGCTACTTGTACCAATATCTCCCCAAGTACCAGTCGGTCTTCCTTCATAAGTAGAACCTAAAGCATCACAATTATCTTCTATTAACCAAAGGTTATGCTTATCACAAAAATCTTTTACAGCTTTTATATTAAAGGGATTCCCTAGTGTATGTGCTATCATAATAGCTTTTGTTTTAGTTGATAATGCTAATTTTAATTGTGAAACATCAATATTAAAATGGGTAAGTTCCATATCTACAAATACAGGAACAGCCCCATATTGTACAATTGGTGCAACTGTAGTTGGAAATCCAGCAGCAACAGTGATAACCTCATCTCCTCTTTTAATTTGTCTTTCTTTAAGAAGAGGAGAAGTAAGTGCATAAAAAGCAAGAAGATTTGCAGAACTTCCTGAATTTACTAAAAAAGACCATCTTACATTTAAAAATTTTGATAATTCATTTTCAAACTTTTTTGAATAGCTACCATACGTCAACCAAAAATCTAAAGAACTATCTACAAGGTTTACCATCTCCTTTTCATCAAATACACGCCCTGCATAATTAACTCTAGATTCTCCATTTACAAATTTAACTGATTGTTGCTTTTTATGAACTAATTCATAATATTCTCTTGTTTTATTTAAAATTTCTTCTTTTAATTCTTCTTCTCTCACTCATTTTCCTTTCCACATATTTTCTATTTTTTTAAGATATGGGTCATTAATTATCGTATTTTTGTCCAAATTCTCAAGATTATAACTAAAATACCCTCTCATCTTTGTTATAGCATCTTTATGAGATGTAAAAGTTAACTCTTTTATTTCTTTTATTAACCTATCATTATTAGATGTATATTCATTATTTAAATCATCATTCAAAACTTTTACTTCTGATGTGAAAGTACTTGTTGCATTAACTAAATTTGCTAAGGTTAATAAATCAGTTTTTTTGCCCGTTGTCACATTATATATTTTTTCTTTGTTTTCATTGTGAATAAACCAATCTATTATTTTCACTAAATCATCTATATAAATATAATCAAAATAAACATTTTTATTTATTATGATTGGAAGATGAAATAAATTCTTAACTATAGCATTAGATATAAACTTAAATTTATAGTTTTCATATTCACCATAAGCACCAAATATTCTAAGCTGAACTATTTTTTCAGATTTTTCAATATACTTTGATGTAATCGATTTATAAAACCCATATTCATCTAAAGGCTGAATTTTCAAATAATCATCTTCTTTTGCAGCAACTATAGGTTTATGTTTTCCGTACTCAGCCCCACTACCAAATGATATTATCTTTTTTACATTCTTCTCATGCTTTGCAATATTATAAAATATACGAAGATTATACTCTGTTGCATTTTTCATATCAATGCTATTTCTATCCCCACCGCGATTTGCTAGATGAATTATAATATCAATCTTATTATTCAAAATATACTTATCAACACTCTCTTCATCGTATAAATCAAGTTCTATACTTGATGGAATATATAATTTATAAAAAAAATAATTATTTTGAAAATATTCTTTTAAATGTCTCCCTAGAAAACCATTTGAACCAGTAATAAAAATATTCATGCTTAATCTTCTAAAGGTTTTATTACCATCAGTGAATGGAGTTCATTTTTTGAAATAAAAGGATGCATATCTTCGATTGGCTTATTAACAATTAATTTTGGTTCAACCGTAGTCATTTGAACAGGTAACTCTATATTAATTAATTCTGGTTCATCATTTGAAAAAATGTCATTAAATTCAATTTCTATATTTTTAATATCTTTGATTATTCTAGATTTTAGTCCATATGCTTTAGCAATTTCAACTAAATTAGGTACACTATAATCGTCAATTGTTCCTGAATATCTTTTATCAAAATATAGTTCTTGAAATTGTCTTACCATCCCAAGATTTTTATTATTTAAAATAAATATCTTAATAGGAAGTCTTCTCCTTTTAATTACTTCAAGTTCTTGTATATTCATTTGAATACCACCATCACCAGCAATTACAATAGTCCTTTTTTGAGATGCAATACAAGCACCGATAGCACAAGGTAATGCAAATCCCATCGCACCCATTCCACCAGAAAAAAGAACTCTTTGGTTATTTTTAGTAGCTAATGACTGCGCTACCCACATTTGGTGTTGTCCAACATCAACACTTACAACTTCATCTTTTAAATATTTTGAAATTGTTGAAACAACTTTATTTGGAATTTTTATGTTTTTATCTATTCCTATCGTTGAACTAAATCTTTCTTTGTATGAATTTAGTATTTCAAGCCAAGGTAAAATATCTATATTTATTTCTTTTTTATTAAGAATCTCAATAAAATCTTTTACATTACTATTAATCTCAATATCAATTTTTATTTTAGAACCTAATTCATTTTTATCAATATCGACTTGAATAACTTTTGCTTCTCTTGCAAAAGTTTCAAGATTAGTACCAGTTTGTCTCGTATCTAATCGTGACCCAAGCACCAATATTAAATCACTATTTGCTAATGCTAAATTCCCATATCTATTTCCATATGAACCAATAAGCCCAAAATTATACTCATAATCTTCACTTATAGCATCTTTCCCCATTAATGAATATACAATAGGAATATTATATTTTTTGACAAATTCTAATAATATTTCACTAGCATTAGATAGTCTTACGCCTCCTCCAATTAAGATAATTGGTCTTTTTGATTCATTTAAAGATAAAAATACATCAGAAAAATTTTTTACATTATCAGCTGAACTATATTCTTTATATTCTTCTGAATCAAAAAATGAATTTATTTCATTTAATTCAACCTCACTTCTTTGTATATTCATAGGAATATCAACTAATACAGGTCCTTTTCTTCCATTTTGTGATATAAAATATGCTTTTTCTAATTCATACTTTATGTTTTCTATTTTATCAATCATAACCGCATATTTCACAATTGGTTTAACAATACTTACTATATCTGTTTCTTGGAATCCTATTTGTCGTACTGGGTTATCATATTTATATTCATAAGTATTTACTTGTCCTGTTATAAACATTGTAGGAACAGAATCAAAATAACAACTTCCAATAGAAGTTATAAGATTAGTAGCACCTGGTCCACTCGTAGCAAAAGTAACTCCTGATTTTCCAGAAATTCTTGCATATCCTTCTGCTGCAAATGCTGCACCTTGTTCATGAATACAATTGATCATCTCTATATCTTTATTTTTATCAATTGAATGATATATATGAGCTACTGCACCACCAATATATCCAAATACTTTATTTATATCTTTTTCTAAAAGAAAATCAATTAAATAATCTGAAATTTTAGTTTTCATAATGTCCACTCTACTTTTTTTTCTTTTGCATCATTTATATAGCTCAGCAAATCTGATAATGTAGAAATTTGTTTATTTTCATAAAATTCTTTATACCATGTGACCGTTTTTTTAAATGTACTATTACTATCCCAAACATCATTCCATTTAAGTTGTATATGTGCTTTACTACAATCTAATTTTAAAAGATTAGCTTCATGAAGTTGATTTTGATCTTGATTTATCTCATAGTCAATCTTATCCCAGTATTTTTTTACGTTTTTTACAACTTCTTCTACAGTAATACTCCCCTCATCACTTGGACCAAAATTCCAAGCTTCAGAAAATTCCACTTTCTCTTCTAATAGTTTTTGTCCAATATTTAGATATCCACTAAGAGGCTCTAATACATGTTGCCAAGGTCTTGTCGCATGCGGGTTTCGAATGCTTACTTTCTTACCTTGCGAAACAGAAATCATAATATCTGTAAGCAATCTATCTTTTGCCCAATCTCCACCACCTATAACATTTCCCGCTCTACAAGATGCAAGTAGTGTATTATGAGTTTTTTTATAATCTTTAATATTAAAATATGAATTTCTATAAGAAGAAGCTAAAATATCTGCACACCCTTTAGAAGAGCTATATGGATCATACCCTCCCATTGGATCATTTTCTCTATATCCCCATATCCATTCTTTATTTTCATAAGCTTTATCACTTGTTATATTTACAATTGCTTTTACATTATTTTTTCTACAAGCTTCAAATACTTTTAGAGTTCCAATAACATTTGTTTCATATGTATTTACAGGATCATCGTAAGATAATCTTACAAGGGGTTGAGCTGCAAGATGAAATACTATATCTGGTTTATAAATTTTAAAAGTTTCATTTAACTTATCCAAATCTCTTATATCCCCAATTATTGAAATAATATCAAGATTTAAAAGTGAAATATGATTTGGAATAGTAGGAGCATCAAGTGAATATCCTATTACTTTAGCGCCCATTTGCTTTAACCAAAATACAAGCCAAGAACCTTTAAAACCTGTATGTCCTGTTACTAAAACTGTTTTATTTTTATATATCCCACCAAATAAGTTTTGCATTACCATACTTTCCACGGTGCTTTTTTCTCTTTCCAAAGTTTATTAAGTTTTTGATTATCTCTTAATGTATCCATAGGTTGCCAAAATCCACTATGTTTAAATGCTACCATATCTCCGTCTAATGCTAAGTTTTGAAGAGGTTCTTGCTCAAATACACAATTCTCATCATCACTTATATAGTCGAATACTTTAGGTTCACAGATAAAGAATCCTCCATTTATCCAACCTGCTTCAGTTTTTGGTTTTTCTATAAATTTTTTTATATTTTCATTATCATCAATATCAAGGTTTCCAAATCTAGCTTCAGGTTGTATCGCTGTCATTGTTACTGCTTTTCCATGTGATTTATGGAATTCTACACTTTTAGTTATATCTATATCACTTACACCATCACCATAAGTTAACAGGAAGGTTTCATCTCCAATATGATGTTGTGCTCTTTTTATTCTTCCACCAGTCATAGTATCAAGACCTGTATCTACTAATGTAACTTTCCATGGTTCACTTGTGTTATTATGCACTTCCATTTTATTTGTTTGCATATCAATAGTTACATCACTTTGATGAAGAAAATAATTTGCAAAATATTCTTTTATATAATATCCTTTATATCCAAGAAGTACTACAAAATCATTAAAACCATAGTGGCTATATATTTTCATAATATGCCAAAGTATTGGTTTCCCACCAATCTCCACCATAGGTTTTGGTTTTACATCAGTTTCTTCTGATATCCTTGTCCCATATCCACCTGCAAGTAATACTACTTTCATTTTATTTCCCCATTTTCTAAATTATAAATTTTGTCGCATTTTTCTATTGTAGTTAATCTATGTGCAATAATAATTAATGTCTTATTTTCACTTACATCATAAATTTCATCCATTATTTTAGCTTCTGTTTCATTATCTAAAGCTGATGTAGCTTCATCTAACACTAAAATTTCAGGATCATCATATAAAGCTCTTGCAATCGCTACACGCTGTTTTTGTCCACCACTTAATTTAACACCTTTCTCTCCAACTTCAGTTAAAATACCTTGATGATATTTATTTAAAAAATCAAATAGTTTTGCTTTTTTTAAAACTTCGATAACTTTTTTTTCATCAAAACTATCATCAAATGCAACATTTTGTGCAATATTTCCATCAAAAAGATATATATCTTGAGGTATATATCCTATTTTTTTTCTCCACAAAATCATATTCTCATTTGTAAGTTTAATATCATCGATTAAAACTGAACCTTCTACAGGTTTATACAAGCCCATAATTATATCAACTAAAGTACTCTTACCACTACCACTTTCACCAATAAATGCGATTTTAGAACCTTTTTTTATAGTCAAATTTACATTATTAATAATATAATTGTTTTTAACATATCCAAACTTCAAGTCATCTAATTTTATACTTTTTTTAAAATCAATTTTATTTTTATTTAATTTCTCAGTTTCAAATAATAAACTTTCAGACAAAATATCAGTAGACCTACTATAAAAAACTATTTGATTATATCCCGATAAAATTCTATTTACAGAAGGCATAAGTCTATATAGTCCCAAAATAAAAACAGATATCAATGCCATAAACTGAGAAATATTAGATTGATTAGTATATAACAAATATATAACAATAAAAATCAATAATATAAAACTAATAGCTTCTAAATATAATCGTGGTAAATGACTTAATGTTTCATTTATAATATTGGACTTTGAAAAACCTTTTGAGGTAATAGAAAACTTACCTAAAACTGATTCAATATTTACTTTGAGCTTAATAATTTTAAAGTTTCCAAAAGTAGAATTTAATGTTTCGTAAAAGTTTTTTTGAAAAGACTCCCTATTTATACCCTCTTTTTTGATTTTTTTTGTAACCGTTTTAATCAAAATAAAAGCATTCAACAAAAGAAAACATGTCAAAAAGAAAGTTATCTTCCAATCCATGAAAATCATAAAAGAATAAATAAATATTACAACAAATAACTCACTCAAAATAAATAATATGGAACTTAAAACCATTGTAAAATTTAATGCTTCATTTATAATTGTTTTTGATAAATTTGAACTATTTTCTTCTATGTAGTCTCTATAACTTCTTTGTAAAAAGTTTTTTAATAATTTTACAGATAATGTATAATAAATTCCTTTTGAAAATTTAGACAAAAAATAAAAATACGTTAAATTAAGAGCACTTCTAATTATATAAAAGAAGATTAATCCAACTCCAAATCCTATTACAAAATTTATTTCACTTGTAAAATTAAAAAAGTTATATATTATTTCAATATACTTATTTGTATGAATCTTTTCAAAATCACTTGCAACGGATACAAAAGGCATAATTATTGCAATACCTATCGTCTCAATTAAAGAAACAATTATAGAAAAGAAAAACATAAAAACTAAACTTCTTTTCCCTGTCTCTGATAAAAGTAATGATATCTTATTAAAATAGCTTCTCAAGCTAAGTATCTCCTCTCAATATTTAATATTTATTTCTATTTTTTAATCAAAAAATTATATAAATACCCTTTTATTATCTCCAATATTTTAATTGGATATTTTTTAAAGATTATAATGTGATTAACCTTTATCCCATTATTTCTAATAGCTCTAACAACTTCTATATTACACAAAATTTTACTTTTTAAGCCCCCAGTACTTAATCCTCCAATCCTCATTTTAATAATTGGCAAATTAATATAAGAAAATGACACATTATTAATATATAATAACCTAACAAACATCTCATAATCACTAGCTATAGTATAATCAGTTTTATAATATCCATATTTATTAAAAATATCTTTTTTTACAAAAAAAGTAGGATGAGGAGGCATAATACCATATGTCAATTGTTTGGGTGTGAAATTTTTTGCGCTATAATAACGTAATACTTTTTCTAAATTATTATTCTTAACATAAATTAAATCTGCAAAAACCGTATCAACCTTTTTTTTATAAAACTCATCTGCAATTCTTTGAATAACTAAATTATCAAGATAAAAATCATCGCTATGAATTAATCCTATCACATCACCAGTAGCTAATTCTATACCTTTATTTATTGCAGAATATAATCCTTTGTCTTGTTCACTTAATATCAAGTCAATTTTATCTTTATATTCATTTAATATTTCTATAGTTCCATCTGTACTTTGTCCATCAATAATTATATATTCTATATCTTTATATGTTTGACTTAATACAGACTCAATTGTACTTCTTATGGTTTTAGCTCCATTTAATACTACAGTTATTATTGTAACTTTCATTAGAACTTCTCACTCTTTAACTTTTTATAAAAAGCATATGTATCATCAAAACATTTATCCCAACTAAATTTTTTTGCTTGTTCTAATCCTTTCCTAATACAACTATTATATAAGTCATCATCTTGAAGTTTTAAAATTTCTTTTATAAAATCTTCTTCATTTATATTTTCAACTAACAATGCAGCGTCCCCAGCAACTTCAGGAATTGAAGATTTACTCATGCTAACAACAGGACACCCTGCTTTCATAGCTTCTATAATAGGAATACCAAAACCTTCGTAACTAGAAGGGTATAAAAGACAAAAAGCACTATTGTACAAAACATTTAAATCTTTTGTTGATATATTTTCATAGTGAAAGTATTCTATATTTATTTTTTCTCTTTCTTTCTCTTTTAAACTTCCTCCACCTATAATTACTAAAGAATAAACATCAAGTTTATTTGATATATTAACTACAAGATCAAAATTCTTATACCCTATTCTATCCCCCACATACAAAATATACTTTTTTTCTCTTAATTCTTTAAAAGTTTTATTTAAGTGATTTAATGACTTATCAAGAGGTTTAAATATATCACTCACTCCATTATAAATCACTTCTATTTTTTTTTCTAAAATATTCGGATAAAACTTTAAAAGATCTTTTTTAGTGTTTTCTGAGATACAAATTATACCATCACTTTTTTTAATAGCCCTACTTTTTTGCCAAGAATGAATATATTTGGCTAATCCACTTCTAAAATATTCATAAGTAAAATCATGCACTGTTATAACATTTATAATATCTTTTTGATTTGCTATTCGATAATAGCTACTATGAAAAATAGATTTAGCTGGAAGTTTTTTTCTAAAATCTAAATATCTACATATTTTGTAATTAATAAAAGATTCTTTTTTAACATCAATATTTAAGTCTTTCATAAAAATATTATCATTCTTATGTCCATAAAAATAAGTGTCATTTAATAAAGATAATCTTTTAGTTAGTTCACTCCAATAAACAGATATCCCACCTGCTCTTTGCAAAGAATAAATAATATTATCATAATATATTTTCATCTAACTCTTTACTCTTTTTATAAAAAGCTTAACAACTATTTTCATCATCTCACATATAATAAGATTAAGATAATATACATTTATCTTAAAACTTTTAGGTAAAATATTCCATCTACTAACAATACTATCAATTCTTTTTATATCAGAAACTCCACCAGCACTTATAGATGAAACTATTACCGATACATAGTTAAAAACATACTTATTTTTATAAAGATTATAAAACAACTCATAATCAGCAGTAATTGCATTTTTTATATTAAAGGGCTGAAGGACTAATATTTCTTTTTTTACAAAACAACTTTGATGTGAAAATACCATGCCCTGCCATATTTTACCAATTTTTTTTCCTCTTATTATTTTACTTTTATTCAAATATCTAATTTCATTATCACCATAAATAATATCAGCTTTTTTATCAGCTTTTTCAAATAATTCTTTTATACTATTTTGATTGAAAAATGTATCTCCACTATTCATAAAACATATCCACTTCCCTGAAGCTAACTTGACAGCTTTGTTCATCGCATCATATATCCCATCATCTTTTTCACTAATTAATATATCTATTTTGTCTTCATATTTATTAATTATATCCAATGTACCATCTATTGAACCACCATCAATAACTATATACTCTAGCTCAATATTTTGACTAATAACAGACAATATAGTTTTTTCTATATTTTGTCTATCATTTTTAACAACTGTTATAATTGATAATTTTAATTTATTAAGCATTCTCTCATTTCGTCTTCTGTATAAATATCACACATAATATATGTTGATGCATAATTTATCTTTCTATTAAATAATTTATTTTTTAAACCAAAAGCTTTAAATTCTTTTTTTAAAAAACTCAATTTTATATCAATATTCTTTTGACTTAAATTCTTTATTTGATAAATTAAAATCAAATTTTTATTCTTAAACTCTCTAATAATTTCATTTTCATTATTTATTACAACATTAACTTTTTGCCCCTTTAAATGACTTTGTAAAACCATCACAATATATGGATTATTTTCATTTTTATAATAAGGAATTGAAAGCTTAATATTTTGTTCTAAAAATGCCGAATGATGAACAATACCATAAAGATTTTGTTTATTAAAATTTTTATGATTATATATCATATTGTTAATTGATAAAAATCTATAAAATAAAGCTTTTAATCTCAATCTAATTTTTTCATTTATTAAATTAGAATTATTATATTGGGTCTTATATTCTCCTGACGAATATGAATAATATGCATAAGGCAATAAGGACTGCATATGAAGTTTATTTATCTTTTTTAATTCGCTTAACCTTACATCTCCACCTGTAGAAGTCTTTGTTTCTTCAAACTCTCTGTTTACTGCAAATAATTCTGGCTCATAATGAAACTTAGCTCCATGTTTTGCCATACGACACCACATCTCCCAATCGAATCCAAAATGAAAATCTTTTGTGAAGCCTTCACACTTATCATATATCTCTTTTCTCCAAAAACAAGCAGGTTGCATGATAAAATCTGTACAAGACCTAAGTCTATACTCATCATATGGCTCTATTTCAGTAAAATATCTAAAAAATTGTTCATCTTCACTTACAAATGTACAGTTTCCATATACTACATCTATATCTGAGTTTTCTTCAAATATCTTTGCTACTTTTTTAAAAGTCTCAGGATAGTAATAATCATCAGAATTTATATATGCATATATATCTCCTGTAGCATGAGTGAAGCCTTTATTTATTGCATCAGCTTGTCCATTATCAGGTTCAGAGATAAATACATCTATTTCACTTCCATAACTTCGTACCACATCTTGAGTACCATCTTTTGAGTTGCCGTCAATTACAATATACTCTACATTTGGGTAGTGTTTTTTGTTTTCTAGCACACTTTTTATTGTTGTATCTATATATTTCTTGTGATTATATGTCGGGGTTACGATTGAAAATTTCATTTAATTAATCCTAGTTTTTTTAATATTCTTATCAATATATTGTTTTTATATATTTTATTCTCTTTTAATAATTCATTTATTACGTTTTCTTTTTCTAATAAAGAAGTAGAATATTCTTGCAAAACTTTTTCTTTAGTAATTAATTGATTATTTAATAGTTGATTTTTACTTTCAAAATATTTTGCTAACTTCTGATATTGTTTTTCTTTAGGTTTATGTGAAAGCATTCTTTCTTTTACAAATAGAAATGCTAAATCTTTATTATCTTCATATTTAACTAATATATTAGCTTCTTTAAAAAACAGATAATCTAATCCAGAAATCAAAAAACCTTTTACAGCTTCATATGGAGTATTTATAATAGGTTCTTCATGTATATTAAAAGATGTATTGACAATACTTGATAATCCTGTCAAATCATTATAAGTATGTATCATTTTATATATAAACTTATCATCTTTGGTAATTATTTGTGGTCGTGCCGTATTATCAATATGAACAACTGCTGACATATTATCAGCCATCCATTTTGTACACTCACATGCTATAGTCATAAATTTCATCGCAAGTTTTTTATTTTCAAAATTTACATATGACTTATCTAAATATTCTTCAAGAGTCATTGGTGCAAATGGCATAAACTCTGTACGGTTGAGTTTTTTATTTAATCTATCATTTATTGTTTTGTCATTAGCTGGAGCTAAAATAGATCTTGCCCCTAATGCTCTTGGACCAAATTCCATTCTCAAGTCAAATAATGCCACTTCACTACCACTTGCTAAGATATTTGCAATTTTATTTGATGGATTCTCAACTACTTGATAAACAACTTTCAACTCATCTAAAACATTTAATATTTCATTCTCAGTATAACTATCACCTAAATACATAGTATTACAAAAGGTAGTGACCATATATTTATTATTCACAGCTTGTAGTGCAGCACCCAATGCTGTACCTTCATCACCCATCGGAGGAGCAACAAAAATATTGGCAAACTTAAAATTTTTAAAATCAGCAATTTTTTGGTTAATTTTTACATTTGCAAACAGTCCACCAGCTAAACATATGTTTTTATGTAGCATATTGTTTTCATACATATTTTCAATAATTTTCAATATATGATTTTCAGTAAAAAATTGTAAATTAAAAGCAATAGTTTCTTTATCAAAAATTTTAAATGATTCTTTAATTAAGGCAATTTTTTTACTATTTTTATGAAAAATAGGATTTATCTCTTGACCATAACTAAAAATCCATTCCAATGATGATTCTAACTCATCATATTTATTTACAAACCAATCAATAAGAATATTTGTACACCCTTCATCATATTTACCATATGCAGCAAGTCCTGTTATTTTACCCTCATGCTTATTTGGAGTAAATCCAAGCATAGCTGTTATTACAGTGTACAGTGTAGTAATTTTAGAATATATATTAATGTCGAAACCATCAATCAGCTTAATACCATCTTTTTTTGAGCAGGAATAAACACCACCAAAAATGTTAGTATTATACATTCCACCATCATATACCAAGCATACAGCTTCATCAAATCCACTAAGCCAAAAAGAACTAGCAGCATGTGCTAGTTCATGATCCATAAAACTTATATTTGAAAGAGGTAAGTTTTCTATAAATTTATAAAATTCTTCTTTGTGCTGAAAATCAACATCCCTTTGCACTTTTAATTTTTGTGGATGTACTTTACTAATATGTTTTTGTTTTTCAAAATTTTTATTGGTAGTAATAATAACTTCTTCAATTTCATTAAAATCTATATTTCTTAATAACTCTTCCGATACTCTTCCATCTTGTTTTTCTCGCGTAAATCTTTCTAAAGAACAAGCAGTTAAAATGTTACCTTGTTCATTTACAATAGCCATAGATGTATCGTGGAATCCACTATAGTTTATTCCTAATATTTTACTCATCTTTATCCTTTATACACAAAACACCTAAATCATTTTTAATAGTGTAGTTTGTAATATTTAATTTTTCACAATATTCTTTGATTTCCTCTTTTGAAACCCTATGCTGAAACTCTGGTGAAATATTATCAAAAATTCTAAAAGATACTGTCTTTAAAGATTCCAATGAAATTTTATATGAATATTTTTTTGTTATGAAAAAATAAACCCATAAAAAAGGTGCTAATATTTTTGATAAAATATATCGTGTTCTCTCTTTAAATAAGTAAGGTTTACCAAGCATATTACGCAATCTATCATAAGCACAATATTGATATGATGGATATATCCAAAAATACAATTGTCCATTATTATCTTTAAGTAAACCCCATAAACTTTTAATACTACCATACACACTTTTTGTATGATGTATAACTCCAGAAGAATATATATATTTAATTGAGAATTTTTTAATTGGAGGATTTAATAAATCTCCTTGAATTAAAAAAACATTCGGATATTTACTCATTATATTAGATAATTTAAATATATTATCACTAATATCCATTCCAATAATAGTAGCTTTTGGAGCATTTTGAGCAAGAACATTAATTAAATGTCCACTTCCCACGCCAACTTCTAAAATAGTTCCTTCAAAATCATGAATATTTTTAATATTAAATGCGTAACAAAAATGTTCTAAATAATCACTAGCTTTTAAGCCAAATACTTCATCTTCTTCATATTCTCCATTTTTATAATGTGTCCATTGCTCTGAGAAAGCTTTAGCAGTTATATTATTATTTAATGCATTATAACAAAATGCAGGAACTTTATTTATAATAGGATATTCTGAAGAACAATTAGTACATTCTAGAACTTCCTTTTCAATATTATCTTTAAGTTGGGAGTCACAATTTACACATTTGTATAAATCTAAAATTTTACTGTTCATATTATCCTCGTTATTCAAATTTAATTTTTGTATTTAATCCAACCATACCAATAAAAGGTGGTATAGAATTCTGATAATCAAAAAAAACTTTTACTATATTAATATTTTTATATTCTATAATAGGCATTATTTCACTATTACTTTTTCTATCAATAATATTTAAATCAAATGAATATTCACCACCTTCTAAGTTAAAGGGTACTGTGATATTTGCTAAAAATTTATTATAATCAAGAGTATATGTTATAGCTGTAATAAGTATATTATGCCTATTTTTCAGAACTAAGGAAATAGTTGGATCAATCAATTGCTCGTGAATTTTATAATCTATTTGAAATACTAAACTTTTCCCCAAATCAATATCTAAAGTCTCTATGCCATCTTGATTGAAAACTCTTAAAGAATATATGCTTGCCTTATCTTCATATACATCTGGATTTAAATTTTCTAATAAATTATCTTTTTTCAAATTATTAGTTTCACTGTTTATTGATAATTTATTATGTTGTAAATATAGCCTTGAAGCCTCATGCTTATCTCCAAAGTATATCTGTTTGCTATGATCTAGTAGTAAAACTCTATCAGACATATTTAGCACAGTATTTATGTCATGACTAACAAATAAAAATGCCACACCATTTTTTTTCATCTGCTCTATTTTAGCAAAACACTTTTGTTGAAAGAAAATATCCCCTACACTTAAAGCCTCATCTATTATAAATATATCTGGATTTAAATGCAAAAATAGACTCATAGCAAGTCGTACATACATCCCAGATGAGTAAGTTTTGATAGGCATATCAAAATACTCTTCCAGATCAGCAAAAGCTTCTATTTCATTCATCTTTGAGTTAATATAATTTATATCAAAATTCATTGTCTTCGATGAAGCGATAATATTATCCCTACCACTTAATTCAGGATTAAAACCAGTACCAAGTTCCAGAAGAGAAACGATATAACCATTTACAATATACTCTCCACTTGTTTTTTGCAATACTCCACAAAGTATCTTAAGCAATGTACTTTTACCACTTCCATTTTTCCCTATGATGCTTACAAACTCACCTCTTTTTATCTCAAAAGAGATATTATCTAATGAAATATGCATATCAAATCTTTTATTTATAAAAGGAATAATATTTAGTAATCTATCCTTATTACTATGATATAATTTAAAAGATTTTGTTAAATTTTTTACTGTAATTACATTATTCATCTATATACTATCCCTTATATCACTTTCGAGTCGTTTCAATGTAAATAAACCAATAAAAAACATACTTAATGAAGAAATAAGAATTATAATTAAATGCTTTGCATTAATCAAGTGGTCAAAAATCAAAACTTCTCTTATGGCATTAAAGTAATAAAATAAAGGATCATAAAATATCACCCATTGAAAATTCTTTGGAACTATATCCCAAGGATAAACAATAGGTACTATCCACATCATTATCTGTAAAATTATTCCAATAGCTTTTTCTATATCTCGAAAAAAAATATTGATACTAGCCAAAAACATACTAAGCCCCAAAGCAAAGAAAAAAAGGCAAATAAAAGGGATGATAGACAATAACCACTTCACAGAAAATGATATTCCATTTAAATACAAAAAGCCTATAAGCAAAAGTAAAACTATAAACATATTTAAAAACTGTTCAAGTACTTCTTTTGTAACATACACATAAAGAGGTATATTAAGTTTTTTAATAAGATAAACATTGTTAGAGATACTCAAAGTTCCTTGCAATATAGCATTTGAAAATACTATCCAAGGCAGTATAGCTACTGACAAATAAACCGTATATGACACATCATTGTTCGGGTCAATTCTTGGCTGTAAAATAGTTGTGAATACAAAACTATAAATAACTAAGAGCAAAAGTGGATGAATTATCACCCAGCTATAGCTTAGGAATGAACTCTTATAACTATTTTTGTAATCTGATAGGGTGTTTTTTAGAATGTAGTTTAACATTATTTAAATCCAAAGCTTTTCATATAAATTGAACTCTCTCTTTTGTCTTCAGGAGAAATAATATTCATATTTGAAAATTTCAAGTTTATACTAACTACTTTAGAAAAATTTATCGTGTTAGCTATGTTAACTTCTAATTTGTGTTCTCCCTTATCAACTATTTTTTCTTCTAACATTTTATTATCAATATAAATTTGAATTTTTTGATTATTAAAATACTCTGGTAAATTATAATCAAAATAAAATTTAGTATGTTTCTGCTTATCATATTGTAATTCTGTATTTATTTCATTTATAGCCCATCCATCTTCATAAATACCATTGATAGGTAATAATTCATTTTCTATCATCTCTTTAGTTGTAATTATTGATGGGATTTTATATTTCGAATTATACAAATCATCATCTATAAATGAAAATTGATATAAAGATATAACAATATCTCTCATACTAGGGTTTGCTTTATTTAAAAATGCAGTTAAATTATTAACATCAATTTTAGTTGATGGAGTATATTCAGCTACATAACTAAATTGTTGATTTTCTAAAGGTATAATATCATCTAAAACCACCCTAGTAAAAGTTCTATTTGCATTATCATAATATATTGTTTTTTTAGAATGAGTATTGTACAGTTTTATTTTTTCTATTGTATTTGATGTGTAATATCCACTATAAGTAAAAATAAATTTACTTTTATCTTTAGAAGGATTTATAATATAAAAATCACTACTATTAGACAAATGCCCAATTTCTCCAAAAGGTGTTATATCTTTAAAAAGATACCATGGAAAATTCATCAAGTCTTCTTTATACATAGAAGCTTCCATTAGATATGGTGATGTAATTCTATTAGGAATTATAAAGTTACTGATGTTTGACGATTGGACAATTTCGAAATTATCACTTTTATACTCATATTGACTGATATCATTAAATTCATTTAAGACATTACTTTTTTTTGTTTCTAAAATAAAATAATCTACAGAATTAGCATGATTATCTATATTAAGAGTAATATGTCCTGTTATATTGTATTTTCCACTACCTAGTTGCTTACCAATCAAAGGGATAACTTGCTCTTTACCTCTTAAAAAATAACTTATCCAATGTTCAAGTGCTAAATTTGTTACTGTAGTCGAAAAAACTTTATCTGTGTATTTATCATTCTGAAGCTCTTTTTGAATATTTTTAAATTCGCCACCTTGACTAATCATATCACCTTTAACTTCTCTCATAACTCCATTATCGCTTAGACTCATATACGAATATGTAAAACTCGTGACTAAATTCAAAATTATATATGGACTAACTACAGCATATAAAATCCATTTTCTTTCAATGTACCGTAAACCATAATAGAGTCCTATTATTAAATATGGTTGTATTAGAAAAGCTATTTTAAAAGTTGAAAAGTCTTTATTTTTAGCAAAAAATAGAATGAATAAACTTAGGTACATTATAAATGCACTAAACACTATTATATTTTCTTTATAATATGTCTTAATACCGATAATGACAAAAATCATTAATATTATTGAATAGAGTCCTAATATTAAATAAACTATGTCAGAACTAATAAAACTAAATACATTTAAAGAGAAATCATTCGGAGTTGTAAGTAAGCCAAATAACGAAATAAATCCAGAATAATTTAAATAATATGGAAATAATATTTCTCCTTCTTTGATATTACTTTGGAAACCATGTAAAATTTGCTCAATTAAAAATTTGAACATATCTATAAAGTAATAGTTTGTAAGTAAAACTCCCAATATAAAAAATAATGACAAAACTTTTCCAAAAGTCAGAAATGATTTTCTATTTAATCCTTTAAGAAGAAAAAATGAAATAATTAATGGTAATAAAACTACAGGTGTTATTTCTGGATATGTAATAAAAAGAACTAAAATTGATATTGTCAATCTAAATAATCTATTATCTTGTATGAAATTCTTAAACTCAAAAATTATCCAGAACGATAATACCATACCTACCGTTTGAGGAAACAATTGATAAAAGTACCCAAAATGAATTAATGCATTACAGCCTACCAAAAGTAGTAGTAAGATATTTGATTTAATTTTTGTGCCTAAAACCCTCAAAACCATCACTGGCAAAATAATTGCAAATATTGTATGGTTTACCATAAATAAGTTTCTTGTTTCATAACCAAAATATGATGGTATAACAGTACTGAATGCAGTAAAAAATTCTGTAAATATTCTTGTAACCATTGTATCACGCATTGATGATGATAATACAGAATCCATTATTGTATTATTATCCAATATTCTTGTTGTAATGTCATGATCTAAAAGCCAATTAGACATTACAGAATAAAAATAAAAATCAAAATTGTAAAAAGAATGAAATTCAAGTCCAAAATAAATCAATGGATATGCAATTACTAAGACCATGAACAACATAGAAGCAATTTCATATTTTGTATTTTCGAATCGTACCATCCGTATTTTATATTTAACAAATAAAACAATATTAATCACAAAAATGCAAAATACTATGTACCAAAATGATGTTAAAACACTAAATTTTAAAGTACTAAATACTAATGCTAAAGTGCCTATTAAGGAAAAGCCATAGAGAATTATTTTTTCAATATATACTTTCTGATTATCTAGCACATAAGATAAACTATAACCTGAGAAAAATAAAATTGCTAACACATAAAAAAATAAAATACTAAATTCCATTATTAATCTCCATTCTTAATAAAAACATACTTGTTATTGATATAAAAACTCAATAATGGTAGATATAATAAAGTTAAAAACTGTGCTAAATAAACATTCAGACCATAGAAGTCTACAGTTACTTTAAGATGTACGATATTTACAATATACAAAAGTAAATAAACTAAAAAGAATTTTAACAACTTATATAATGCTTTTTTATCATCGAAAACATACTTTGAAATCATTAAATAATTAAAGATAATAGCAATTACAAACGATAAAGTTAAAGTTACCTCTTTATTGTTAGAAAAATAAAAAATTAGAACAAATATTATATAACTAAATATAGTATTTAATACACCTACAAATATAAACTTAATAAATTTTGCATTAATCATTTTCAAAACCAATTTTATTATCAATTAGATATCTATCTCTATTTTTAACTTCGTCTAAAATTCTCCATATATACTCACCAATAATACCTATTGACAAAAGAATTAAACCTGAAAAGAATGTAATAAGTAGAACAATCGTTGTCCATCCTTTAACAACATCTTCACCTATTGTTTTGAAAAATAACCATTCAAAGAGTACAAATATAAAGTAAAACACACTTGCTATTGATGAACCAATACCTATTACAGATACTGCCCTTAAAGGTAAATAAGAATTAGATGTAAATATATCTATAAATAATTTAATTTTTTTATTAAAAGTCCATTGTGATTTACCTGCTTCTCTTTTTTTTCTTTCATAGTTTAAAAACTTATATTTAAAGCCAAAACTTAAGAGTAATATTGGCAGTTGCCCGTTTCTTTCTTTTACTTTTAAGACTTCCTTTGCAACTTTTTTTGTAAACATACAAAAATCATATCCACCTTGTGGAAAATTTTTATTGACATATTTATTTACTAAATAGTGAGTAAACATAGATAAAAACTTGCTTATTCCTTTATCTTTTCTAGCTTCTCGTTTTGCAATAACTAAGTCTTCATCTTGTTCAAGAAAATGTATCATTTCTAAAAACAACTCTATAGGATCTTGTAAATCAGCTGATATAAATCCTATAAAGTCTCCAGAAGCATGAGAAATACCTGCTTCAATAGCATAATTCTGCCCACAATTTTTTCTTAATTTGACAATTTTAAATAATTTTTTATCATTAGTACTTTGATACATTTCCAATAACATTTTATATGAATTATCAGTACTACCA